>JBGTHX010000403.1:0-3644 GCA_041746055.1 Lewinella sp.
GAAGAAGAAAAACCTAAGCATCCACAAATCTTTGGGTGAGGACATCCCGCGGATCAAGGCCCTCGCAGGTGAGCTCAACCAGGTATGGACCAACCTGTTGTCCAATGCACTGGACGCGCTGCCCAACGATGGCAGCGGACAGCTCACCATCCGTACCTTTCAGGAGCGGGACTGCGTCTGCGTCGAGGTGGAGGACAATGGTCCGGGCATCCCGGAAAAGATCCAGAGCCGGATCTTCGAGCCCTTCTTCACCACCAAGGGCGTGGGCGAGGGAACGGGCATGGGCCTGGATATCGTACGCCGGGTCATCGACCACCACAACGGTTACGTGAACGTGGACAGCCAACCCGGCCGTACCATTTTCCGCGTCTGTTTTCCCGTAGAGTAGCCCCCCGCCCCGCCTTCCGCTTTTTGCCCACCTTAGCTTACCAACCCCATGGCCAGAGACCGTAAACCCATCATCCTGTCGGTCGACGACGACCAGCAGGTGCTCCAATCCCTCAAGCGGGACCTTCGCCGGCGCTACCAGGAAGACTACCGCATCGTGAGCACCACCCAGCCGGTGGAAGCCCTGGAGGCCGTCGAAAACCTCAAAAAGAAGGGAGAGACCATCGCTCTCTACCTCTGCGACCAGCGTATGCCGGAAATGCTGGGCGTGGAATTCCTGGAGAAGGCCCGCCCGCTCTACCCTGAGGCCAAGCGCGTGCTGCTCACCGCCTACAGCGATACCGACGCCGCCATCAAGGCGATCAACGAAGTGCGGCTCGACTACTACCTGCTCAAGCCGTGGGACCCGCCCGAGGAAAAGCTATACCCCATCCTCGACGACCTGCTCGAAGACTGGAAACTCACCCACCGGCCCGCCTTCGAGGGCATCAGCGTGATCGGCTACGAATACTCCCCCAAATCGCACAACGTCAAGGACTGGCTCGCTGCCAACCTGCTACCATACGAGTGGATCGACGCCCGCAGCGAACGCGGGGAGGAACTCGTCAAACTGCACAACTGCAAGGTGGTGGAACTGCCGCTGGTGCTGCTGGAGGACGGTACCTCCCTCAGCGATCCGGCCCTGGACGATCTCGCCGAGGCGCTCGGCATGAGCGCCACCGTGCAGGAAGACCTCTACGACGTGGTCATCATCGGCTCCGGCCCCTCCGGAATGGCCGCCGCGGTGTACGGAGGTTCCGAAGGACTCAAGACGCTGGTCATCGAGAAGCGGGCGCCCGGCGGACAGGCCGGCAGCAGCAGCCGCATCGAGAACTACCTGGGCTTTCCCAGCGGCCTATCCGGCTCCGAACTCACCCGGCGTGCCATGGCCCAGACGCTGCGCTTCGGTGTGGAGATGGTAAGCCCCCGCGAAGTGACCGGCATCGAAATCCGCGACAACTACAAAATCCTCACCCTGGACGACGGCTCCCAGGTCCGTACCCGGACCGTCATCCTCACCACGGGCGTGCAGTACCGAATGCTCGAGGCGGAAGGGGCGGAACGCTTCAATGGGGCCGGCGTGTACTACGGCGCGGCCATGACCGAAGCGCGGGCCTGCGCCAACCGTAAGGTCTACGTAGTGGGCGGCGGCAACAGCGCGGGCCAGGGAGCGGTCTACCTCTCGAAGTTCGCGGAGCACGTGACCATCCTCATCCGCAAACCGGACCTCACCTCCAGCATGTCGAGTTACCTCATCGACCAGATCGAGGAGATCAAGAATATCACCGTGGAGGGCTACCGGGAGATCGTAAAGGTGTGTGGAGAGGACGACCACCTGCAACGGCTGGTCATCGAGAACCTGGAGGACCAATCCACGTATGAGGTCGACGCCGACGCCCTATTCATCTTCATTGGGGCCCGGCCGCGTACGGAATGGTTGGAGCAGGGACAGATCATGACCGACAAGCGCGGGTTCGTGCTTACCGGCCGTGACCTCCTCTCCTCCCCCGCCCGCCGTAAGGGGTGGCACCTGGAGCGTAACCCCTTCCTGCTCGAGACCTGTCAGCCCGGCATCTTCGCTGCCGGCGACGTACGCAGCGGGGCGATGAACCGCGTGGCCTCGGCCGTGGGGGAAGGCGCCATGGCGATCAAGTTCGTACACGAGTACCTCTCGGAATTCTAGCCGGGCCCCGCTCACTTATTGACGGCTTCCCAGATGGCATACAGGGCCAGCAGGGCCTTCAGGAGCAGGGATACGAATTCCAGCCAGGGCTTCTTACGGGCCAGACGGTCCGTCTTTTCCGTGGGCGTGAGGGGATAGGTGACGATCACGACGATGATGTCCCGCAGCCGATCGCGGTCCTCCCCGTCGGGGGGCGGACCCGACCTCTTGCCGGGATTGGGTACATTTCGACGGTCGGGACGCTGGACGCCGCTGCCGGTTGGGTTTTTGGTGTTATGGGCTGACATGCTTTGAAATTGAGACGTTTGCTTCCCTCTAGCGGCCTGACAAATTTAGTTGTTTTTATTCGTATAACAAACAATTTGTTTTAAACAATCCCACTTGAACGCGCTGAAAATTTCCTTTCCCAACGCCGCCGGGCAGCAGCTTTCAGCCCGCCTGGAGCTGCCGGTGAATCGCCATCCTTACGCCTTCGCGGTCTTTGCCCACTGCTTCACCTGCGGACAAACCCTCACCGCCATCCACAACATTTGCCGGGAGCTCAATCTGCAGGGCATCGGCGTGCTGCGCTTTGATTTTACGGGTATCGGGGAGAGCGAGGGCGACTTCGTGAACACCACTTTCACCACCAACATTTCCGACCTCGAGGCCGCCGCCGACTGGCTGGCGGAACACCACCACGCACCCGCTTTGCTCGTCGGCCACAGTCTGGGTGGGGCGGCGGTACTCTGCGCCGCAACCCGCATCGCATCCGTCCGGGCCGTGGCCACCATCGGCTCGCCCTTTACGCCCGACCACGTTTCCAAACATTTCCGGGAGCAGCTGGCGGAGATCGTGGAGGAAGGGGACGCCACCGTCGACATCGGCGGGCGGCCCTTCCGCATCGCCCGACAGTTCGTCGAGGACCTCGGCAACCACCACCTGGAAGACCGTATCCATGACCTGGACGCCGCGCTGCTCATCCTTCATTCCCCGCAGGACCGCACCGTGAGCATCGAGGAGGCCGCCAAACTGTACCGCGCGGCCCGCCACCCGAAAAGCTTCATCAGCCTGGACGGAGCCGACCACCTGCTCTCGAAGAACGAGGACAGCCACTACGCCGGACAGGTCATCGCGGGCTGGTCCAAGCGCTACCTGCCTGTACCCGAAACCTCTCCCTTGCGCAGCGACCACAACGTGGCCGTACGCCTGCGCGGCGAGGGCTTCACCACCGAGGTCATGGTGCGGCAGCACCACCTCACTGCCGACGAGCCCGAGAAGGTGGGGGGCAATGACTTCGGCCCGGGCCCCTACGAGCTCGTGAGCGCCGGACTGGGCGCCTGCACCGCCATGACCATACAGATGTACGCCCGCCGCAAGAAGTGGCTGGTGGAGGAAGTGGAGGTGCACCTGAACCACAAGAAGGATTATACCGCCGACCTCCTCGAAATCGGCGAGCCCTCCAGCAAGATCGATCACTTCGAACGCGTCATCGAACTGAAGGGAGACCTTAGCGAGGAGCAGCGCGAGCGATTGCAGGAGATAGCCGACCGCT
>JBGTHX010000404.1:0-4381 GCA_041746055.1 Lewinella sp.
GGCCCGCCACGACGCCACCGAAACGGCCCATAACCGGGAGAAGCACCGCGACATCCCCACCGACCGTCCCTACCTCCACGCGCTCGGGGTCACTACGGCGGACGGCCGCGTGACCGCCGACGGCCGCCGCAAGTACAAGCAAATCAACAAATTCGTGGAGATCGTCGACGGTCTGCTGCGCCAACACCCCCTGACCCCCGGCGCCCGGGTGGTGGACATGGGCTCGGGTAGCGGCTACCTCACCTTCGCCCTCTACGATCACCTGACCCATACCCTGGGTCTGGACGTGCACGTGACCGGCGTGGAGCTTCGCGCCAAACTAGTCGAGCAGGGCCGGGAGATCGCCGCCGCCAACGGCTTCACGCGGCTCGACTTCGTGGAAGGCTACATCGACAGCTACCGCCCCGAACGGATCGATCTCCTTATTGCCCTCCACGCCTGCGATACGGCTACTGATGACGCTCTTTTCCAGGGTATCAAGTCCGGCGCGGAGATCCTCATCGTGGCCCCCTGCTGCCAGAAGCAGGTGCGCCGCGACCTGCAGGTCCCCGAAGAACTGAAACCCCTCCTCGACCACGGCATCCTCCTGGAACGGCAGGCGGCCATGCTCACCGATGCGCTCCGGGCGCTTTACCTGCAGGAGCAGGGTTACGCAACCAAGATCTTTGAGTTCATCCCCCTGGAGCATACCGCCAAGAACGTCATGATCACCGCGGTCAAGCAGCCTGGGAAGGCGGGCGGCGGCGCGCGGGTGCAGGGGGAATTGCTGAAGCAGCGCTTCGGGGTGACGCGGCACTACCTGGAGGAGTTGCTGGGTTGAGGTTGGTACTTGCTCGCTTCGCGAGAGGTTTTTACATAGATTGCGCGAATTTTTTCACGGATCGCTGCTGGGTGGGCGGTTAAAGCAGCCAACCCAAAGGAACCATTACCTTCGCGGCATGCGATTCTGGCGTCTGTTCTTGCTGGTGATTCTTACGGTGCCCGGATGGCCGGCCGCGGCTCAGCAGTCGACCAACCGAACGGTGAACGCCCGCGCGGAACTGGCCCGGAAGGAGATTACCATTGGCGACCAGATCTACCTCACCATCAATATCTCCGCGCCGCCGGGTACGACGGTGTTCCCCATTTCTGCGGAGGTCGTCGACGGACTGCCCGGGGCGGAGGTGATCCGCGACGGCGCCCTCGAGACCCTCGCCGAAGCCCCCGAACTGCTGCTGGAGCAGCGGATCCTGATCACCAGCTTCGATACGGGCTACGTTACCATTCCGCGGCTACCGGTGTATTTCGACAATCCCGCCGGACAGCGGGACACCGCCTACACCGATGACCTGATGCTGACCGTGCAGGGGGCTGTGGTCTCGGCGGAGGACGACATCATGCCCATCAAGCCGATCCTGGAAGAGCCCCGCAACCTGCTCGACTACTGGTGGATCTTCGCCTTGCTGGCCGTCGGCGCGATTGTGCTTGGGTACCGCGAGTACCTGCGCCGCCGGGACGCCGTGGCACCCGCGCCCCCGCCGCCCCCCGCTCCGCACGAAACGGCCCTGCGGCAACTGGACGAGCTCGAGCAACGGCAACTCTGGCAGGCCGGCCATACCGACAAATTCTACGTGGTGCTCACGGACATCCTGCGTACCTACCTGCAGGACCGCTTCCGCATTCCCGCCCGGGAAATGACTACCCGGCAGATCACCACCGCGCTGGATCATCCGGGTGAGCTGAGCGAGCTGCTGCAGCTTTCCGACCTCGTGAAATTTGCCAAGGCCACCCCCGCCGAGGAGCTTCACCCCCGCAACCTGGAGCGGGTGCGGGAGTTTGTCGTAGAGACGAGGCCTCTGCCGGAACCCGAAACCCCGGCCGCCGAAGGTGCGTCTATCTCCAAAGACCTCTCCTGATGGGCTGGTGGAACCAATTTACCTTCCTGTATCCCTGGCTGCTGCCCTTCGCGGCCCTGCCCGTGCTGCTGTACATCTGGAACCAGCGCCGCGCCGGCGAGCGGATCGTGAGCCTGCGGCTGCCGAGCACCCGCTCCGTCGACGGCCTCACCAGCTGGCGGAGCACCCTACGCCCCTTTCTGCCCTTGCTGCGGGTGGCCGCGCTGGTGCTGATGATCGTGGCCCTGGCGCGTCCCCGCCTCGACCTGAGCGAGGAATCGGTGACCGCCGAGGGCATCGATATCGTGCTCACGATGGACCTTTCCACCAGTATGGGCGCCCAGGACTTCAATCCCAACCGCCTGGAAGTGGCCAAGCAGGTGGCCCGTGACTTCGTAAGCCGCCGCGAGTACGACCGCATCGGACTGGTCGCCTACGCGGGCGAGGCCTACACGAAGGCGCCGCTCACGGTGGATAAGGAGATCATCGACCGCTTCATCGGCGAACTGGAGATGGGCGAGATCACGGATGGTACGGCCATCGGTTTGGGGTTGGAGACCGCCATCAACCGCCTGAAGGACAGCGAGGCTGCCTCCAAAATCATCATCCTGCTCACCGACGGAGAGAACAATGCCGGCGACCGCCACAAGCCCGAAGTGGCCGCCGAGATCGCCAAGCAGTACGGGATCCGCGTGTATACCATCGGAGTAGGCAGCGGCGAAGAGACCCTCATGCCCTCGGCCCCGATCGGCGGGGGCCGCTACCGCTTCAAGCCCACGCGGGGTACGGTGGACGATAAGCTGCTCGCCTACATCGCCGAGGAGACCAACGGGCGCTACTTCCGGGCGCGGGACACCGAGGAGCTGGAATCGATCTACGCCTACATCGACGAACTGGAGAAGACCGAGATCGAGACGACCGTATTCCGGCGCTACGAGGAACAGTTCGCCCGCTTCCTGTGGATCGGCTTCGGATTGCTGATGCTGGAAACCCTCCTGCGGTATACCGTGTTAAGGACGATCCCCTAACCTCCCTTATGAATTCGCCCACAACAACATCCCCCGGCGGCCACGGGGCCGCGGTGCGGCGCCAGCTCGCCACCGTCTACAACCTGATGTACATCGAAGGACAGGCCGGCTACGAGCAGGTGACCTTCGACGAGCGGATGTTCGGCCAGCTGTCCGACCTGCTAGACCTCCTGCCCGAGGAGGGCATTACCGAACTGCTTTTCCGCCTCAGCGACGCCGTGCCCGCCCTGAAGGTGGCCGAACTGTACAATGTGCTGATCTGGTCGTCGGATACCCGCGGCACTATCGATGCCGAGGAGATCCAGGAGTGGTTCTACTCCAAGCAGCGTCGCCGCATCGAGATCGCCGCCCAGGTGGACCTCTTTCCCAGCAACAGCATGGACGAATCGGAGCGCATCCTAACCAAACTGCGCCAGCGCTTTCCCGACCTCGACTATCTACTGAAGCCGCTGCTGAAGGAGATCAAGTCGCAGATGAAGGAGGAACGGGCGTGGTCGGATTACCGGCGGGAAACCTTTGAGATGCCCAAGGAGATGACGCCGGATATCCTGAAGATCATCAAGGATATTAAGCTGCGGTAAGGGTTCGTTCGCGCTTCGCGCTTACGGGTTTCACACAGATTTTTACTGATTCAAGGTCCTGGTGTGCGTGATCCTAGATTAGGCTCAAGGGTTCTTCCGGCAAGCCCTTGAGCCTGTTGGTGGTTGACCGAACCGGATGGCAAGCCCTACCTTCACTTCTCACAAGCTTCCTCCATGTTTAGAGTAGAACATCCTGATTACCTGTGGCTGCTCCTGCTGGTGCCGGTGGTCATCGGACTGTTCATCTGGTACTGGCGGCAGCGGCGGGCGGCGCTGGATCGCTTCGCGGACCGGGAGCTGCTCGATTACCTGGCCCCCGGCGTGAACCGGCGGCTACCGTGGACGAAATTCATCCTGCTGGCCATTAGTCTGCCCCTGCTGGTGATCGCCCTGGCCAATCCGCAGTGGTCGGCCCAGCGGGAGGAGGTGCAGCGGCGGGGGATCGACCTGATCGTGGCCCTCGACATTAGTAATTCCATGCGCGCGGAGGACGTAAAGCCCAGCCGCATGGACCGTGCCCGCTTCTTCACCAATACCCTGATCGACGAGCTCGCCGGCAACAACATCGGCGTGGAGCTCTTCACCTGTACCGCCGTGATGGCCGCGCCGCTGACTACCGATTACGCCTTCGTGAAAAGCGTGGTAAGCACCGCCGCTCCCTACCAGATCAGCGCCCAGGGCACCAACCTGGCCGAAGCGATCATCACCGCCGAGGCGGCTTTCGATCCGGAAAGCGCCAACCACCGGGCGCTGATCATCGTCTCCGACGGCGAGGACCACGACGGCTCCGCCGCCGCGGCGGCCGCCACGGCCCATGACCAGGGACTGCTCGTCTACACCGTGGGCGTGGGCAAGGCGAGCGGCAGCCTGATGCCGGTACAGCTGAACAACGGCCGCA
>JBGTHX010000405.1:0-3377 GCA_041746055.1 Lewinella sp.
TCTCTTACCTTCAGCGTACAACCACTCATGGAACTTTACGATATGTATTACCTCAACAGCCTCGTTATCGTGGCTTTGCTTTTCGCCCTGATCGTGGCGGCCGACGAGATCGGACTGCGGATCGGCGGCTACTACAACCGGAACACCGACGATGACCTTAAGTCCCACACCTCGGCCATTCAGGGCGGCGTGATCGGTATGCTGGCCCTGATCCTGGGCTTTACCTTCAATATGTCGATCCAGCGCTACGACAGCCGCGCCGGCGCCGAGGTAGCAGAGGCCAACGCCATCGGTACGGCCCAGCTGCGGGCCGAGCTGCTGCCCGACCCCTTCGCCGCCGAGGCCGGTGCCGCGATCGAAAATTACATCGACCTGCGCGTGCGCAGCAGCCACGTGGACCTCACCCGGCGGGAGGAGCGCCGCGCCCTCACCGACGAAACCCGTGCCCACCAACAGCGCATCTGGGATATTGGTATCCGCGCCGCCGACGCTAATCCCAATCCCGTCAAGACCGGCTACTTCCTCACCTCCGTCAACGACATGATCGACGCCCAGGGCGCGCGGCTGGACGTACTGGAGCGGCACGTGCCCCCGGCCATCTTCTACCTGCTCTTCCTCTTCTTCATCGCCACCGGCGGACTGATCGGTTACTCCAGCGGTCTCGGCCAACGGCGTTCGCGCGTGCCCGCGCTCATCCTCAACCTGCTCATTTGTTTGCTCGTCTTCATTATCATAGACCTAGACCGGCCGCGGCGCGGGCTCATTCAGGTGAAGCAGGATAGTATGGAGGCTTTAGTACAGGAGGTGAATGGAGAGTTAGTGAATGATTGAGTGGTAGTAGGAGTGAATGGGTTAGCGAGAAGCTACCACCCCCTCAACCTTCTCCGCCCTCAGGCGTATTCGGAGGACCCCCTCCGGGGGTATATTGATTGCTGACCCCGAGCGCATTATGAACCTTGCTACCGCCACGCCAACCAAAGTTTCCGTCCTCGATCTCGCCCCCGTAGCCGACGGCAGTACGCCCGCCGACACCCTGCGCAACAGTCTGTCGCTGGCCCGGCACGTGGAACGGCTCGGATACACCCGCTACTGGGTTTCCGAGCACCACAACATGGCCGGCGTAGCCAGCTCCTCACCGCCAGTGCTGATCGGCTACCTGGCCGGGGGCACCACCACCCTGCGTGTAGGATCGGGAGGCATCATGCTGCCCAATCACTCGCCGCTGATCGTCGCGGAGCAGATGGGCACCCTGGCCACCCTATATCCCGACCGGATCGACCTCGGCCTCGGCCGCGCCCCGGGCACCGATCCGGTAGCCAGCCGCGCCATCCGCTCCGGTCTCGGATCCGACCCCCACAATTTTCCGCGCGACGTGCAGCAGTTACAGGCCTACTTTTCGGCCGAGAACAGCGGCAGCCCGGTGCGGGCCATTCCCGGGGAGGGACTCAACGTCCCCATCTACATCCTGGGCTCCAGCACCGACAGCGCCTACGTGGCCGGTAGGTTGGGCCTGCCCTACGCCTTCGCCAGCCACTTCGCGCCTACCCAGTTCCGGGAAGCCCTGAAGCGGTACCGCGAGAACTTCCGCCCCTCGGCCCAGCTGGACGAACCCTATACCATCGCCTGCGTCAATGTGATCGCCGCCGATACCGACGCCGAGGCCGAGCGCCTGGGGACTACCCTGAAGCAGATGTTCCTCGGCATCGTGACCGGCAAGCGGAAGCTGATGCAGCCGCCGGTCGAAAATATGGACGCCCTCTGGGCCCCCGCCGAACGGGCGTACGTGGAGCAGATGCTCTCGGCCTCCTTCATCATGGGGCGCGACCGTCTGGCCGATGCGATCCCCCGCTTCGTCGAGGAGACCGGCATCCAAGAGATCATGGCCGTTTCCCACATCTTCGACCATGCGGCCCGACTCCACTCCTATGAGATCCTCTCCGAGGTGATGCAGGGGGTAACGGCCTGATCGAACCGGCCAGCGGTTTGTCCTGCACCGTGGTGGTCCCGGGAATCTTCCGGTAGTCATTTTTTAAGCCCTCCCCGTTCTATGGGCCCTCCAAGCTGTGGGTACGGGTCGGGTACATCCGTAGCGACGGAAACGTCCGCATCCGCCGCTCCGTGGAAAGGCGGTCGTCCAGTACGAGGAGCAGGTCGGTAAGGAGGTCCGGCACGCCGATCTCATTATACCACCCGTGCCCGGACTGGGCGATGCCCCTGGCGTATTTTCCCCGCCCTTCTCAATCCCATCCGTTTTGATCTACCGCGTATCCATCCTGTTCGCCCTGCTCACGGGCCTCGGGTACGGGCATTCGACTTCTACTCTTACTACCGATCCATCTACCGGGGTAGCTGATTACGTGCTGGTTTGGTCCGATGAATTCAATTAGGGCAGCCTCACTATATGCGGCTCAATTTCGCCCCTCGGCGGAAACAACGGCGGCAGCCTGGAGGGCACGCCGCTGCCCGCCGATTACCGCATAGACTACGTCAGAGTATACCAGCGCGAGCGTACCTTTCGCGAGTAAACGCGGTGGCTATGCGACAACGAATGGATATGATCGGGGCCTTCCTGGGGTGGACGGCGGTCCTGGTACAGTTCGTGCTGATGCTGGCGAACCGGCAGGCCGAGATCGGGGAGACGGTGATCCGCTTCTTCAGCTTTTTTACTATCCTCACCAACACCCTGGTCGCGGCCTACTTTACGGCCCGACTGACGGGCGGTGAAAACTTCCTGACGCGGCCCGGTTCGGTAACCGCCATCACGGCCTTCATTCTCATCGTGGGCATCGTGTATCAGGTAGTACTGCGGGGAATTTGGTCACCTACGGGCCTGCAGCGCTTAGTAGATGAGTTGCTGCACAGCGTGAATCCAGTCTATATGCTGGTCTACTTTAGTTTGTTCTCCGGTCCGGAAGACCACCGGTTCCGACCGGTGTGGCGCTGGTTGCTTTACCCGGTAATTTACTTTGTTTGGGTCATCGCAAGAGGTGGTATATCAGGATTTTATCCCTATCCCTTTGTCAATGTAGATGAGCTGGGTTACGGAGCGACAATGCTCAACTTCGGTCTGCTCACCCTATTCGCGGTGGTCCTTATCGCCGGCCTGGTCGCGGGGGGGCGCTGGAAGGACCGGCCCAGCTGAAAGGGGGCGATCGGGTCACCGGGTTGGGGTGGAAGCCCGGCCGCTGCCGCCCGTGAGTGACCGCTGACTATATTGGCGGACCAATCACACCACTATGCGCCCCTTTACCACTCTGCTCCTGCTGATAGGCCTTTGCACCTGCGCCCACGCCCAGGATAGCCTCTACGACCGCACCCTGGGCAGTCTGCCGGAGTACATCGAGTTCCTGGAGCTCCCCAACGACGCCGGCATCGCG
>JBGTHX010000406.1:0-3659 GCA_041746055.1 Lewinella sp.
CCCGCCTACCTCAACCTCGGACTGATGAGCGGTAAGGTAGACAACCGCGGAGACGCCTGGGAACTCTTCCAGCACCTGACGGAGAGCTACTTCCGGGGAGAGGGCGAGGTGGACCAGGAAACCCTGGACCGTGCCCGCCTGCTTGGCGTCCGCACGGCCATGATGCATAAGTCGCTGGCCTCCGCCGGACCGGACCGCCCCGACCTGGAGCCGGAACCGCTCAGTGCCGACTACCGCGCCGAAATATCCGACGCCGCCCTGCGGTTGCTGGACCGGCAGTTCTCCCAGCTGGCCGACAAGCTCGACGGGCTGCCGGAGGAGAATCGTGCCCTCGCCCGTCGTGTCCTGGACGCCCGCGGCCCACTCGACGAGCGGCTCAGCCGCCTGCGCGACCGGCCGCTGGAAGCCAAACTCACCCGTATCCACGGGGACTACCACCTCGGGCAGGTCTTGTACACTGACGATGATTTCTACATCATCGACTTCGAGGGGGAGCCCCTCCTCAGCATCCCCGAGCGCCGCCGCAAGCGACCGCCGCTCAAGGATGTGGGCGGCATGGTGCGCTCCTTTCACTATGCCGCGCAGGGGCAACTACTCCTTAACCCGGACCGCTATGCCGGTCAGGATCTCGCGGAGCGCGCCGAACACTGGTATTCGGTGGTCTCCCGGGCTTACCTGGATGCTTACTTCGAGGAGTGTGGCGATGCCGACTTCCTGCCGGCCTCCGCGGAAGACCGCCGCGCATTGCTGGAACTCTTCATCCTGGAGAAGGCGGTGTACGAGGTCGCCTACGAACTGAACAGCCGCCCGGCCTGGCTGGGTATTCCCCTCAACGGCGTACTCTCGCTCGTCTAATATCACCCGGTATGAAGATCGCTTTACTTGGCTACGGCAAGATGGGCCGAATCATTGAACGACTGGCTACGGAAAACGGCGACGAGGTGATACTCCGCATCGATGAAACCAACCGGGGTCAAATCACCACCCAGCATCTGCAACAGGCCGACGTGGCCATCGACTTCTCCCGCCCGGATGCGGCGGAGGACAATGTCGGCCTGGCCCTGGAAGCCGGCGTGCCGGTAGTGGTGGGGACGACCGGCTGGCTCGAGCGACTTCCCGAGGTGACCACCCGCGTGAATGAAGCCGGCGGTGCCCTCTTTTACGCTTCCAACTTCAGCGTGGGGGTCAATCTCTTCTTCGCGGCTGCCGCGCGGATGGCCCGCGACCTGGCCGACAGCGGCTATACCGCCCGGATCGAGGAGACCCACCACACCGAAAAGCTGGACGCCCCCTCGGGCACCGCGCTTACGCTGCGCGAGGAGGTGGAGAAGGGTTGGCCCGATAGGGTGATGATCCAGAGTTTCCGGGAACCCGACGTTCCCGGCACCCACCGGCTGCTATTCGACTCCGTGATCGATTCGATCGAACTGACCCACACGGCCCGCTCGCGGGAGGGCTTCGCGCGCGGTGCCCTGCAGGCGGCCCACTGGCTGACCGGCCGGCGGGGTGTCTACACGATGACCGATTTACTTGGGCCCGAGTAACCCCTTGCGCTATCTTTACCCCTCATAAATTTTCGCTATGTCCCGTTTGCTTACCGGTCTGACCGTCCTGCTGCCCCTGTTCGCCGTGCTGAACGCCCAGGCACCTGCTACCCAGCTGTACGTGTTCGACCTGAAGGCCGGGGATACCTCGGTGGTCCTGACCAATCCCCGTTACCTCACCGCCTTCAATCCGGCCGGATACAATAATCACCCCAACTGGGCGGATGACGACCGGCTCTATGCCTCGGTGATGACTCCGGATATGTCGGAGCCCGACGTATACCTCTTTGACCTGTCCACCAACGTGCGTACCCGGCTAACCCAGACCAGCTCGGGCGAATACAGCCCCAAGAACCGGGGTTCCCAGGGCCGCTTCTCCGCGGTGCGGCAGGAGGTTTCCGGGCAGGACACGATTCTGCGGTTATGGGAATTTCCCGTGGACCGTGCAGACAACGGCCAGCCCGTACTCAGCTCGCTGGCCGGGATCGGCTACTACGAGTGGCTCAATAACACCCAGCTGGCGCTGTTCATGGTCGAGCAGCCGAATCGCCTGGTGCTGGCTTCCTCCAATGGTGACGTGCCGAGAACCCTCGCCACCAATACCGGCCGCACCTTCCACCGCCTGACCAACGGGAACCTCGTCTACGTAGATAAGAATACCACCCCGTGGCGGCTGATGGAGCAGAACCTCTACCGCACCGACGAGGCAGCGGTACTCGTAGCCGAGATGCCCGAAGAGACCGAAGATTTCGTAGTCCTCCCCGACGGCAATTACCTCGCCGGGGTAGACAGCAAGCTGTACCGCCTGGGCACGGGCGACGGCGCCCGCTGGCAACAGGTGGTCGACCTTACCTTTTACGGCCTGCGAGACATTACGCGCCTGGCCCTCAACCGTGACGGACAGCTGGCCCTCGTGGCCGCCCGCTAACTGATTTACCCTTCCCCCCCCTTACCAACCCTAACCTCCCCCCCCCAATTCCACCACTATGATCATCGGATGTCCCAAGGAAATTAAGAACAACGAAAATCGCGTCGCCCTAACTCCCGGAGGCGCCCTGGAACTGGTGCGCCGGGGCCACACCGTGCTTGTACAAACCAATGCCGGCGTGAACAGCGGCTACACCGACGAAGAGTACGTAGAGGCCGGTGCCGAGATCGTAGCCGATATCGAATCGGTATACGGCCGCGCCGAGACCATCGTCAAAGTGAAGGAGCCCATTGAATCCGAGTACCCACTCATTCGCGAGAACCAGTTGGTATTCACTTACTTCCACTTCGCGAGCTCACAACCCCTTACCGAGGCCATGGTGAAGAGTAAGGCCATCTGTCTCGCCTACGAAACGGTAGAGGGACCGAACGGTAGCCTGCCCCTGCTGATCCCCATGAGCGAGGTCGCCGGCCGGATGTCGATCCAGGAAGGCGCTAAGTACCTCGAGAAGCCCGCCGGTGGACGGGGTATTCTCCTCGGCGGAGTGCCCGGTGTACCCCCCGCCCGCGTCCTCATCCTCGGAGCCGGCATCGTAGGAACGGAAGCTGCCAAGATGGCCGCCGGTCTGCACGCCAACGTGACGATCATGGACATCAACCTGGAGCGCCTGCGCCACCTGGCCAACGTGCTCCCCGCCAACGTGACGCTCGTCTTCAGCAACGAGTACAACATCCGCCGCGAACTGCCCCGTACCGACCTCGTCATCGGGGCCGTACTGATCCCCGGCGCCAAGGCCCCCCACCTCATCACCCGGCAGATGCTCACCGAAATGCGGGAGGGAACCGTGGTCATCGACGTGGCCGTCGATCAGGGAGGTTGTATCGAAACCTGTCACCCGACCACCCACGAGGATCCCACCTATACCATCGACGGCGTGATCCACTATTGCGTGGCCAATATGCCCGGTGCAGTGCCGTTTACGAGTACGCTGGCCCTCACCAACGCCACTTTCCCCTACCTCATGCAGATCGCCGAAAAAGGGTGGGAGCGTGCGACGGAGGAGAACAGCGGCCTCAAAGCCGGCCTCAACATCGTTAAGGGAGAGATCGTCTATCGGGAAGTCGCCGAGGCCTTCGAGCACTTGGTTGCCTGATCTACGACCCTAGCGATCGCAGTGGAATACTTAA
>JBGTHX010000407.1:0-2911 GCA_041746055.1 Lewinella sp.
GCGGAGCTGCGCGATATGGCCGACGAGTGGTACCGGATCGACGCCAAAACCGTGATCCTGCACGGTACGGATGATTGGCTGATCTACCCCCGCAACGCCTATTACGCCTGCGACAAGCTGGTCAATGCCCCCGTGGTGATCCACCATATGGTACCGGGCCGCGAGCACGACCTGCTGTACACCGCCCCGCGGCTGCTCAAGCACTACCTGCACTTCCTGCTGGAGGAGGATTAGGCGCCGTACTTATTCCCCCATAACTGCTTCATCCGCTCCCCGATCTTCACCTCGGTGGCGTTGTTGGTCTGGGCCTGGAAGAAGGCGGTACCCGACAGCTCCTCCGGCAGATACTCCTGGGGACTGAAGTTGCCCGGGTTATCGTGGCTGTAATTATAGTTCTTGCCGTAGTCCAGCTGCTTCATCAGTTTGGTGGGCGCGTTGCGCAGGTGCAGGGGCACGGGAAGGTTGCCGGTCTGCCGCACGGCCTGCTGGGCGGCCCCGATGGCCTTGTAACTGCTGTTGGACTTCGGGCTGGTGGCCAGGTACACCGCCGCCTGACTCAGGATGATCCGTGCCTCGGGGTAGCCCACCATCTGGGCGGCCTGGGCCGCGGTGGTGGCCATCAGCAGAGCGTTCGGATTCGCCAGGCCGATATCCTCCGAGGAGGAAATCACCAGCCGGCGGGCGATGAACTTGAGGTCCTCCCCCCCTTCGATCATCCGGGCCATCCAGTACACCGCGCCGTTGGGATCGCTGCCGCGGATGCTCTTGATCATGGCCGAGGCAATATCATAGTGCTGCTCGCCGGTCTTATCGTAGCGGGTCAGGTTCTCCTGGACGCGGCTGGTGATGTACTCCGTGTCCAGCACCACCTTCGAGCCGTCGGCGGCCTCGTGGGTGACCAACTCCAGCACGTTGTACAACCGCCGTCCGTCACCCCCGGAGAACCGGATCAGCGTATCGAAGTCCGCCACTTCTACGTCCATCTTTCTGAGGTACTCGTCCTCGGCCAGTGCCCGGTCGATCATCCCGGTCAGTTCCTCGCGGTTGAGGGGCTCGAGCACGTACACCTGGGCCCGCGACAGCAGGGCGGGGATGACCTCGAAGCTGGGGTTCTCCGTCGTAGCACCGATGAGCGTGACCACGCCGGCTTCGACGGCCCCGAGCAGACTGTCCTGCTGCGACTTACTAAAGCGGTGGATCTCGTCGATAAACAGGATCGGGGACGCCGACTGAAAGAACTTTCCCCGCTTAGCCTTGTCGATCGTGTCCCGCACGTCCTTCACCCCGCTGTTGATCGCCGACAACATATAAAACGGCACCTCCAGCTGTCCGGCGATGATGCGCGCCAGGGTGGTCTTTCCTACTCCCGGCGGTCCCCACAGGATAAAGCTGGGCAGGCGTCCGGTTTCCATGGCCCGCCGCAGTACGGCTCCCGGTCCCACGAGGTGTTGTTGCCCGACGTAGTCGTTGAGGGTGGTGGGGCGCATTCTTTCGGCTAGTGGCTGCATGGTTGGTAGGGTGGTAAGGAGGTACGGTAGTAATGTGGTACGGTAGGCGGTAGGCGGGTGTCGGGTTGCCCACGTTGCTGATGCGGGTGTCGGGTGTCGGGTTGCCCACGTTGCTGATGCGGGTGTCGGGTGTCGGGTGTCGGGTTGCCCACATTGCTGATGCGGGTGTTGGGTGTCGGGTTGCCCACATTGCTGATGCGGGTGTCGGGTGTCGGGTGTCGGGTGTCGGGTGTCGGGTGTCGGGTGTCGGGTTACGGGTTACGGGTTACGGGTTACGCTATAGGTACCGATGGAGTTGTGGCCCTTCCCCCCTTCCCCCCTTAAACATTCAACACCATATGCCGGTGGGGAATGCCGTCTTCATCGTAGATGTCCCCTACCCCAACGAAGCCCAGGCTGCCGTAGAAGGGCTGCAAGTGGGCTTGGGCGCCGATCTTAACGGGTTGCCGGCCGTAGCGGTCGTAAAGTACGCGGAGGGATTCCTGCATGAGGGGGCGACCCAGACCGTGGCCGCGGGCCGCGGGAGTGGTGATGACCCGGCCGATACTGGCGTAGTCCGGATAGGAGACGCCGCGGTCGAGGATACGCGTGTAAGCTACGATCGCTCCGGTCTCATCGGTCCCCAGGAGGTGGAGGGCTGATTGGTCCTTGCCATCGGCGTCGAGGTACCAGCAGGTTTGCTCCACCACAAAGACTTCCTGGCGGAGGGCGAGAATGGCGTACAGCAGGTGGACGCTCAGTTCCTCAAAGGTGTAATGCTTCCAGCTTACGGTCATGCTCACTACTTTGGGGCGAAGATCGGTCGCGCCAGGCAGTCCCGGCTACTCATCGACTTTCCGCCGCACCCGCGTCCCCGCCCGCCCTGCCTTAACCCCTTCCCTCCCTTTACCCCTTAACCCCTTTTACCCCCCCCCCACCCCCGTGAAATACTACCTAATCGCCGGTGAAGCCTCGGGCGACCTCCACGGGGCCCGGCTGGTCAGTGCCCTGCGCGCCCAGGACCCCGATGCCGAAATCCGTGCCTGGGGCGGCGACCTTATGCGCGAGGCGGGCGCGGAGGTGGTGAAGCACTACCGGGACTTGGCCTTCATGGGATTCGTGGAAGTAGCCGTGAACCTGCGGACTATCCTGGCCAATTTCAAGCTTTGCCAGCAGGACATTGACGCCTTCCGCCCCGACCGGCTGGTGCTTATCGATTACCCGGGCTTCAACCTGCGCATGGCCGGTTGGGCGCGCAAAGCGGGCTACGACGTATCCTACTACATCAGCCCCCAGATCTGGGCCTGGCACACGAGCCGCGTCAAACAGGTGAAGGCCAACGTAGACCGGATGCTGGTGATCCTGCCCTTCGAGGAGGCCTTCTACGCCGGGCACGGAGTGGAGGCGACCTTCGTAGGCCACCC
>JBGTHX010000408.1:0-4648 GCA_041746055.1 Lewinella sp.
ATGGTCGTGTCGATCATCGCGGCGAGCGGCGGCTTGTCGCTGTTGGCGGTGAGGAAGATGAGCGGCGTGGGATGCGTACGGTTGAGGCGGTGGGCGACTTCGATGCCGTCCACGTCACCATCCAGCTGTATGTCGAGCAGAACCAGGTCGGGTTCGTGCCGGGCCACGGCCGCCAGCACCTCATCGCCCGATGAGATCGTTTCGGGGACTTCGTATCCCATCCGTTTCACGCTCGCTTCGATATCCGCCGCGATGATCGGATCGTCCTCTACTACTAATATGCTCACCGACTCCATGGGCTTGAAAGTACTCAATGACTCCGTAATGGCCTAACAATCCGCTGCCGGAACATAACCCGGCCGTGCCTTAGCTTACCGGCTAAAGAAACCATCATTCCATGTCTTCCTCCCCTCCCGTCCGCGTCGGGCTCGTCGGATTCGGCCTCTCCGGCCGCTACCTGCAGTCCCCCTTCTACCGGTCCAGCTCCCGTTTTTCCGTCGACCGCGTGGTCACCAGCCGCGCCGGCGAATTGTCGGAGGAGTTCCCCGGACTGGAGCCCACCGATGACCTGGAAGCCGCACTCGCCGACCCGGACATCGACCTCGTTAGTATCGCCACCCCCAACGCCACCCACTACGCATTCGCGCGGGCGGCCCTCGAGGCGGACAAACACGTACTCGTTGACAAGCCCGCCTGCGCCACGGCCGCCCAACTGCGGGAGTTAAGGGACCTCGCCACGCGGCGGGGACGGCATCTCTTCGTTTTTCAGAACCGCCGGTGGGATAGTGATTTCCTCACCGTGAGGAAGGTGGTAAACGGCGGTGCCCTCGGCGACCTCGTCAACTACGAGGCCCGCTACGACCGCTGGAAGCCGGAACCCAATGCCAAGCCCTGGAAGGAGAAGCCGGGTGCCGCCGCCGGCATGCTCTACGATCTCGGGGCCCACATCATCGACCAGGCGATCGCGTTGTTCGGACGACCGGAGGAGATTGCCGGGTCCACCTGGACGCAACGCCCCCACAGCAGCATCCCCGATGCTTTCGACCTGCAACTCCTGTATCCTGAAAATCTTCGAGTCAGTCTGTCCTGCAGCCTGCTGGTGCGGGAGCCTACCCCGCGCTACACCCTCCACGGCACCCGGGGAAGCTTCGTCAAGTACGGCATCGACGCCCAGGAAGACCAGCTCAGGGCCGGTATCCTGCCCGATCACGCCCACTTCGGGGAGGAGCCCGACGGACAGCAGGGCCTGTTACACACCGAAACCAACGGACTGACCGTGCGGGGCCCGGTTACGACCGAGGCCGGCCACTGGATGGGCCTATTCGACAACGTGTACGAAGTGATCCGGGAGGGGGCGAAGCCCGCCGTTCCGCTGGACGACGTGATCCTACAGCTGGAGATTATTGAATCGGCGACGGTGAAGTAGCCGCCCGCGCCGTCATGATCGCAGCACCTGCGGCCCCGCCCCGACGCGACCGGTTCACCAGGCGGGTCACGCTGGGCTGCACCATCCAGACACCGACGGGAAACAACCAGATCTTCAGGCTGAGGTGGATCCATTCGTCCGTAGTGGGCTGCCGGTCCCGCTCGGCACTGATCAGGATGTCGGCAACGTAGGAGGCGCAGTACAGATGGGCTGCCATCCAGAGGCCGAGCAGCGGGAACAGCGTCCAGAACATGACCGTAAAGGAACCACCTTCGTCCATCAGCAGCGACGCCTCGCCCCGGTAGAAAAAGGCCGCCAGGGCGACGGCCCCCAGGGTCAGCAGTACGGCTCCGAAGCCGATGGTGGAGCGACGGAACTCCCGTGACATACCGGCCTGCAGCCCGGTACCCACGGACCACATCCATCCGTACAGTACCCCGGCCACGACCAGCGAACCGGCCGAGGACAGATAATAGCCCCAGTGGGCGGGGAGGAGCGATAGCTCGGTGGTGGTGGCGGCGGTGCCGGTCCACTGCGAGAGTAGCGGCAGGACAATAAACAGCAGCAGCGGAAGCCGCGGCGCGCGGAGGAATCGGTCGATCATGGATGGGGGTTCACGGTAAAGGGATGCTACGGCCGCTAAAAAGCGGGTAGCCCGTTCGTAAAACGTGAAACCGGCCCCTACATTACCCCCATGCCCACCCCACTGCCGGCGGGGCTTAGCCGCGGGCTACGAAGCGGTGATCCTTGGACATCCCTTCCCCGTCGTGGTTGAGGGCCAGCTGCCGCAGTTCGAAGTGGTCGAAGAAGGTGTCCCAGCTGATCTCGCGCAGGCTGGCGTCGCTGCGGTTCTCGGGCCAGATGATGGCCAGGGGCCGACTGTCGTTGGCGGTAGTGGCTTCTTCCACGACGCCGGGCACGCCGTTGTGCTTGTCTGCCCAGGTCTTGATGGCGGAGTGGTCGGTGGTGGTATTCATGCTTGGGGTGGATTTTGGTTAATCTGCTCAGGAGTACCAACGTGACGGCCTACCCCCCGGGTTCAGTTCTACCGCGGCTACCGTCCGGGAAGCGGAGCGACCGGACTCTACCCACTACCGGTCGTACCCAAACCGCTTCAGCCACTGCTCATCGTCCCGCCAGTCCTCGCGGATCTTCACGTGCATTTCCAGGAAGACCTTGCGGCCCAGGAACTCCTCCATCCGTTTGCGGGCGTTTGTGCCGAGCTTCTTGATGGACGCGCCGCCCTTGCCGATGAGGATCGGTTTCTGAGTTTTGCGGCTCACGTAGATGACGGCGCTGATGCGGGCCAGCTCCTCGCCGTCCTTGGTGTGGGTCTCCTCGAAGGTTTCGATCTCGATCTCCACGCTGTAGGGTACTTCCTGGTGGTACTGCTCCAGGATCTGCTCGCGCAGGATCTCGGAAACGAAAAAGCGTTCGGAGCGGTCGGTGAGCTGGTCGTCGGGGTAGTAGACCGGTCCTTCGGGCAGCGCCTCGCGGATGGCCCCGAGCAATTCGGACACGCCGAGCCCCGACTTGGCGGAAATACCGAATATCCGCTGGGGAGTGATCCACTTCTTGAATTGCCGCTCCAGCTCGTTCAGCCGGTTTTCGTCGACGAGGTCGAGTTTATTGAAGACCAGGAAAAGGGGTACGTCCATGCGGCGCATCTTGCCTACCAGCAGGTCGTCCTCGGAGTAGTCTTCCTGCGGGTCCACGAGGTAGATCATCACATCGGCGTCCTCAAAGCTGGAGTTGACGTAGCTGTTCATCTTCTCCTGCATCTTATAGCTGGCCTCCTCGATGAAGCCGGGGGTATCGCTGAAGACGATCTGGGAGTCCTCCGTGGTCAGGATACCGAGGATGCGGTGCCGGGTGGTCTGCGGTTTGGCGGTGATGATACTCATGCGTTCCCCTACCAGGGCATTCATGAGCGTGGACTTCCCGGCGTTCGGCCGGCCAACGATATTAACGAATCCGCTTTTGTGCATCCGGCAAAGGTACGGGCGGGGACGCGGGTGCGGGGGAACGTCGGCGACGCGGGGGGCGGGGCCGTAATCTGAACTTTGCGACCTTTGTCGCTTTGATAGCTAGTGAGGCGGGACCATCGATCCTGGTCGGCCTCCCCCTTCCTTCCATTTATACCCTTTACCCTTGCGCGCATCCATCCTGACCATAGGCGACGAAATTCTGATCGGACAGATCACCGACACCAATGCCTCCTACATGGCCTCTGCCCTGAGCGAGGACGGCATCGAGGTGGTAGAGCACCTCAGCGTATCCGACAGCCGGATGGGCATCATGAGCGGACTGGACCGCGCCCTGCAGCAGTCGGATATCGTACTGATGTCCGGGGGCCTCGGCCCCACCCGCGACGACATCACCAAGCAGGTACTGGCCGACTACTTCGGTGCCGAGCTTCGCCTGCACACCCCTACCTGGAACCGGCTACAGAAGATCTACGCCCGCCACGGCCGCCAGGCCAGCGAGGCCCACAAACAGCAGTGCCGCCTCCCCGTAGGTGCCAAGGTGCTGACCAATGAGCTCGGCACCGCCCCGGGGCTCTGGATGGAGAAGGAGGATCAGGTGGTGGTCTCCATGCCCGGCGTACCCCACGAGATGATGTTCCTCCTCGACAACGAGGTCATGCGCCGCATCCGCAACCAACACTTCGACGCCGACCTGCTGCGTTCCGTGACCCTGCTCACGGCCGGCGCCGGGGAAAGCACCATCGCCGAACAGCTGGAACCGATCGAGGACGCCCTGCCCAAGAATATGTCTCTCGCCTACCTGCCCAATCTGGGTACCGTACGCCTGCGGTTGAACGCCCGTGGCCAGGACGAGGAGCAGCTTCAGCTGCAACTCTCCGACTACCGCCGCCAGATCGAGACCATCCTCGGCGACCTGGTCTACGGCTACGGTACCGACGACCTCGCCTCGGTGGTGGCCCGCCGCCTGCGCGAGAAGAAGCAGACCCTCGCCACGGCCGAAAGCTGCACCGGCGGCACCATCGGGGAAATGATCACTGCCCACCCGGGTGCCAGCGACCATTACGTCGGCGGCGTGGTAGCCTACTCCAACGACCTGAAAATCTCGGTCCTCGGCGTCCCCGCGGAAACGATTCAGTCCCACGGCGCCGTGAGCCAGGAAACGGTGACCGCCATGGCCGAAGGCGCCCGCGAGCGCCTCGGCGCCGACTACGCCCTGGCCACCTCCGGCATCGCC
>JBGTHX010000409.1:0-7219 GCA_041746055.1 Lewinella sp.
GCGGGCAGGATCACCTCTTACCATTCCGAACAGAGAAGTTAAGCTGCCCAGCGCCGATGGTACTTGGGCTTGACCCCGGGAGAGTAGGTCGCCGCCAATTTTAGGAAAGCCTCATCGCTACGCAGCGGTGGGGCTTTCTCCGTTGGATCCCGTTGGATCCCGACCTCCGGTCGGGTCAGTACCCGACCGGAGGTCGGGATCCGGAACCAATATCAAAAGCCCGGCCAAGGTTTACATTTACCCTCATGGCTACCTCCCCATCCACCCACTTCATCAGTTGCGACTGGGGTACCACTAACTTTCGCCTGCGCGTCATTGACCGCCGATCCTTCCAAATCCTCGCGGAAGTCATTAATGGTCAGGGCGTCAGAACAATCCACCAGGAATTCCTGCAGTCCGGGGTCCGGGATCGCCAAGCTTACTACACGAACTATTTAAACCAGCAACTGGAACTCTTCCCGGAAACCTGCCGGCACCTGCCCGTAGTAGCTTCCGGTATGGCCTCTAGTTCTGTCGGTTTGCGGGAACTGCCCTACGCTGAATTGCCGGTCGGAGCCGATGGGGGAGGTCTTCGGTGTGAGTGGGTGCCGCTGGGCACCGACCGTCGCCTGCTGCTGATCTCCGGAGTACGCTCCACCGACGATATCATGCGGGGCGAGGAGGTGCAGGCAGTCGGACTTGCCCGACACTTGATGAAAACGGGCCCTGGAATACTCATCCTCCCCGGTACCCACTCCAAGCACCTCCACTTCGACGGGGCGGCCTACACGGCCTTTTCCACCTACATGACCGGGGAGTTGTTCGAGTTGCTGTCCACCGGTAGCATCCTGGCCTCCTCCATCCGGGCGGGTGATTTTAGCCCGGAGTGCCAGAGTGCCTTTCGTGGGGGAGTATCCGTGGGAGGCAGTAGCGACCTCGCCGGATCACTGTTCGGAGTGCGGGTACGGGATGTATTTCGACAGGCATCCCGCGAAGAGAATCATTATTACCTCAGCGGGCTGCTCATCGGCAATGAGCTCCGGGGACTGGCAGCTAGCACCGGGAAGCTGTACGTTGCCGCGGCCGTTCCCCTGCTGGACCTTTACTGGATCGCTTTGGAAGAACTGTACGGTAGCAAGCGGATCATCCACTTAGACGGTGCCGTACTACAGGAAGCCCTACATTTCGGCCAATCAAGCATCCTGACCACCCATGGCCACTGAGCAAAGTTTTTCCTGGACAGCCTTCCGGCACACCCCGATTATCGGCATTCTCCGTGGTAATTCCGTCGAAGACTGCCGGGCCGTCGCGGAGATCTGCATGGAAACCGGCTTCTACACCCTGGAGATAACGATGAATACGTCCAGGGCGGACCGCATCATCACCCAGCTGCGCGGAGACTTCCCCGAGCTCAATATCGGGGCCGGAACGGTGTGTAACCTGGAGGATTACGAACGGGCGGTGGGAGCGGGTGCCCAGTTTATCGTCACGCCGATTCTGGATGAGGAGGTTATCCTGGGAGCGGTTGCCGAGAATCTCCCGGTCTTTCCCGGTGCCTTCACCCCCACCGAGATTTACCGGGCATGGTCGCTCGGGGCGAGTGCCGTCAAGGTCTTCCCGGCGGGACTGCTGGGGCCCGACTATCTCAGAGAGATAGCCGCACCGCTGGACGAGGTTCGTCTGCTCCCAACCGGGGGCATCACCAAGGGTAACATTCGGGCGTACTTCCGGGCGGGAGCCGCGGGCGTAGGCATGGGTAGCGGATTGCTCGATGATCAACTGTTGGAGACCGGTGACTTCAAAGGCATACGCGCCCACTTCCGCGCGGTCCGCGCCGAAATCGAGGATCTGCTCTAGAATGGCCCCCGGCACCCGCGGCCCCGCCGCTTACGGCGTCGTCTCCTCCACCCGCTCGATCTTTCCCACGAGGAACAAATAGCAGCCCAGTCCCACCAAGGCGATGAGGCCCACGAACCAGAGGGCTGGCGCGAAATCGCCGTCCTCGGCCAGGTAGCCGATCACGATAGGCGAGATCACGGCTCCCAGTCCGCCGATAAAATTAAAGGCCCCGCCCACCAGGCCGATGAGGCGCCGCGGGGCCAGCAGGGACACGAACACCCAGGTGATGGACGCCAAGCCGTTGCCGAAAAAAGCTACGGCCAGGAAGAAGATGATCAGGGCGGTATTGTCGGTATAATTGGCACCGATGATGAGGGTGGAGAGGAGCATGCCCACCATGATCGGCCCCTTGCGGGACGCCTCGGTCGATACGCCCCGACGCACCAGGAAGTCCGAAAAGAAGCCCGACAACAGCACCCCCGCGAAGGCGGCCAGGAAGGGGATCGACGCCAGGAAGCCGGATTTGATGAAGTCCAGGCCCCGGTATTCCACCAGGTAGGTCGGGAACCAGGTGAGGAAGAAGGTAAAGAGCGACACCAGGCAGAACTGCCCGAGGTAGACCCCCCACAACTTGGGATGCACGAAAGCTTCGCGCACGTCGCGCAGGTTGAAATCGAAGCGGCCCTCGGTGGTGGCGAGCTCCCGGTCCTCGACCAGTCCGCCGCCGTCGGCGATCATCTCCAGCTCGGCAGCGCTTACCGACTCATGGCGGCGCGGGTCCCGGTACAAGACATACCAGACCACCGCCCACAGGATGCCTACGCTACCCGAGAAGACGAACAGCCCCCGCCACCCGAACCAGGCCTGGATCGTTACCAGCAGGGGCGTGAGGAAGGCCAGGCCAATGAACTGCCCCGAGGTGTATACCGCAATGGCCGAGGCCCGCTCGCGATCGGGAAACCAGCTCGTGACGATGCGGTTGTTGGTGGGGTAGGAGGGGGCTTCGAAGACGCCGATCGAGGCGCGCAGCCCGATGAGGGCGGCCAGGGAGCTCACCAGCCCCTGCAACAGCGTGGCCAGCGACCAGAGCAGGAGGATCAGCGGGTAGAGCAGCCGGGGCCGCACGTGGTCGGCCAGAATGCCGCCGGGGATTTGCAGGAGGGAGTAGGTGAGGCCGAAGGCGGAGAAGATGTAGCCGAGCTGCACTTTGCTGAGCTGCAGGTCCTCGCTGAGGGCCGGGGCGGCGACGCTGATATTGCTCCGGTCCATGTAGTTGATCACTACGGTCACGAAGATGAGGGCGAGGATGTTGTAGCGTTTGCGGGTCATGGCGGGTGGGTTCACCACTCGGTGACCGAGCCGTCGGGGTTGCGCCAGATGGGATTCTTCCAGTTGTGCCCGGTCTCGGCGGCGCGACGCACCTTGTCCTCGTCGATCTCGATGCCGAGTCCCGGCTGGGTGGGCAGCGGAACGTGACCGTCGCGGAGCCCGAAGCCGTCCGGATCAACCAGGTAGTCGGTCAGGTCGGCCCCCACGTTGTAGTGGATGCCGAGGCTCGACTCCTGGATCAGGGCATTGATGCAGTTGAAATCGACCTGCAGGGCCGCGGCGAAACTGATCGGTCCCAGCGGACAGTGCGGGGCCAGCGCCACATCGTAAGCTTCGGCCATCGCCGCTATCTTTTTGACCTCCGTGATGCCGCCGGCGTGACTGAGGTCGGGCTGGATGATGTCGACGGCGTCCTGCTCGAGGATCTGCTTGAAGTCCCAGCGGCTGTACATCCGCTCCCCCGTAGCTATGGGAATGGAGGTAAAGTCACGGAGCGCCTTGAGGGCATCGTTGTTCTCGGCCAGCACCAGTTCTTCCAGGAAGAAGGGGTGGTAGGGCTCGAGTACCCGCGCGATAGCCTTGGCCTGTCCCTTGTGTACCCGTCCGTGGAGGTCGACGCCGATCAGCACCTCGTCACCCACGGCTTCCCGCATGGCGGCCATTTTATCGCCGATTTCGGCCACCTTGCGGGGGCTGTCGATCCAGGCCATCCGGTCACAGATCGTCATCTTGACCGCGGTGAAGCCATTCTCCACCCGTTGCTTCGCGGCCGCGGCCAGTTCCTCCGGCGTATCGCCGCCGATCCAGCCATAGATGCGCATGGTGTCACGCACCGCCCCGCCGAGCAGCTGATAAACGGGTACGCCGAGCGCTTTCCCCTTGATGTCCCACAGCGCCTGGTCGATGCCCGACAGTGCGCTCATGAGTACCGGTCCGCCCCGGTAGAATCCCCCCCGGTAGATCATTTGCCAGAAATCATCAATGCGGTGGGCGGAGTGCCCGATGAGGTGCTCCTGAATTTCATGGATGCAGGCCTCCACGGTGGCGGCGCGGCCTTCCACCACGGGTTCGCCCCAGCCTGTGATGCCTTCGGCGGTGGTGAGCTTGAGGAAGAGCCAGCGCGGGGCTACTCGGAAGGTTTCTACCTGGGTGATCTGTAGGTCGGGCATGGAGGGAGGGTACGGAGGGGTGCGAAGGGCGCGGAGCTTCACCGCAGAGGGAGGAAGTTACACGGAGCTTCGCAAAGTAACCACCCGATACTTGGTGTCCTCCGCGAACCTTTGCGCTCCTTTTTTCCTCTGCGGTAAACCTTACTAGCCTTTGCTCCCCTCACAGATACTTCCCGGTGAAACTCCCCTCCATCCCCTTAAGCTCCCCGGGCCGGCCCTGAAATACCAGGTGCCCCCCGTCACGCCCCCCGTCCGGGCCGAGGTCGATCACGTAATCGGCCGACTTGATGACGTCGATGTTATGCTCTACGATCAGCACCGTGTGGCCGTTGTCGATGAGGGCGTTGAAGGCGGTGAGGAGTACGCGCACATCGTCGAAGTGCAGGCCGATGGTCGGCTCGTCAAAGATGAACAGCAGGTGCTCGCCGTCCTTATCCTTGGTGAGGAAGCTCGCCAGCTTGACGCGCTGGGCCTCTCCGCCGGAGAGGGTGGAGCTCGACTGTCCGAGGGTGACGTAGCCGAGGCCGACGTCCTGCAGCGGCTGCAGCTTCTTCATGATGGTGGGCTCCGCCGAGAAGAAGTCGATCGCCTGATCGATGGTCAGGTCGAGGATCTCGGCGATGTTCTTACCGTTGTACTGCACGTCGAGGATCTCCCGCTTAAAGCGGGCGCCGTGGCACTCCTCGCACTCCAGCCGCACGTCGGCGAGGAACTGCATTTCCACTACCTGCTCGCCCTCTCCCTTGCAGGTGGGACACCGGCCACCATCCACGTTGAAGCTGAAGAAGCTGGGCTTGTAGCCGCGGATCTTGGCCAACTGCTGGTCGACCATCAGGTTGCGGATGGCGTCGTAGGCGCCTACGTAGGTCACGGGGTTGGAGCGGCTGCTCTTGCCGATCGGACTCTGGTTCACCATCTCCACGCCCGTCAGCAACTTCAGGTCGCCCCCCAGGGCCTTAAAGGCGCCGGGCGCTTGAGAGCTGCCTTCGCCGAGCTCCCGCAACAGGGCGGGGTAGAGGATGCCCTTCACCAGGCTGGTCTTGCCGCTGCCCGAGACGCCCGACACTACCGTCATGGCGTTCAGTGGGATCTTGACGTCGACATTTTTGAGGTTGTGCATCCGCGCGCCGTCCAGCTTCAGCCAGTTGCTGAGCCGTCGTGGTTCTGCGGGCGGCTCGATGGCCAGGGTGCCGTTCATGTACTTGGTCGTGAGGCTTTCGGTGGCCTCGTCGTAGATCGACTCGTAGGGACCGGCGAAGATCACTTCGCCGCCGTGTACGCCGGCCTTGGGCCCGATGTCGATCAGGTAGTCCGCCGCGGCGATGATGCCCTCCTCGTGCTCCACCACCAGCACGGTATTGCCCAGGTCGCGCAGCCGTCGCAGCACCTTCACCAGCCGCTCGGTATCGCGGGGGTGGAGGCCCACGCTCGGCTCGTCGAGGATGTAGAGGCTGGCCGTCAGGTTACTGCCGAGGGTACGCGTCAGGTTGATGCGCTGGCTCTCGCCGCCGGACAGCGTGTTGCTGAGGCGGTTGATGGTGAGGTAGCCCAGGCCCAGGTCCATCATGCTCTGCAGGCGGTTGCTGATCTCGAGCAGCAGGCGGCGGGCCACGGTGGCATCGTGCGCGTTGAGGGCCAGGTCCTGGAAGTGCTTTTGCAGCAGGTCGATGGGCAGGTCCACCAGTTCGGTAATGGCCTGGCCGTCGATCTTGACGTAGGTGGCCTCCTTACGGAGGCGGCCGCCCTTGCAGGTCGGACAGAGGGTGCGGCCACGGTAGCGGGCCAGCATCACGCGGTTCTGGATCTTGTAGAGCTTCTTCTGCAGTTCGTCGAAGAAGGCGTGGATGCCCTGGGCGTGGCGGTTGCCGTCCCAGAGCACGTCTTTTTCGGCGCGGGTCAGTTCGCCGTAGGGGGTATGCACCGGGAATTCGAAGCGGTTGGCGACCCGGAGGAAATCCGTTTGCCACTGCCCGTAGGTACTCCCGGTCCAGGGCGCCACGGCTCCCTCGTACACCGACAGCCCCGGGTTGGGAATCACCTTATCCTCGTCGATCCCCATCGTCTTGCTGAAGCCCTCACAGGTGGGGCAGGCGCCGAAGGGGTTGTTGTAGTTGAAGAGCGCGGGGGTGGGTTCGAGGAACACCAGCCCGTCCAGCTCGAAGCGGTTGTTGAAGGCCTGCCATTTCCCGTCCTCCAGGCTCACCACCACTTCTCCGTCGCCCTCGCTGAAGGCCGTCTGTACGGAGTCCGCGATCCGCTTGTTATTCTCCTCGTCGCTTTCGTTCACGATAAAGCGGTCCACGAGCACCATCATCTCCTCCTCGGTGGTAAGGGTATTCAACACCTTATCGAGGCTCTTGCGTCCGCCTTCCAGCACGTCGTCGATGCGCTGGGCCTCGTCGTCCACCATCACCCGGGTATAGCCCTTCTGCAACAGCAGTTCGAGCTCGCGGCGCAGGGTACGGTCGTTGTAGGAGCGGGAGATCGGGGCGTAGAGATAGACCCGGCTTCCTTCCTCCAGTCCCAGGATATAGTCTACTACGTCCGATACCGCGTGCCGCTTTACTTCGTGGCCGCTGACCGGACTGTAGGTGCGGCCCACGCGGGCGTAGAGCAGCCGCAGGTAGTCGTAGATCTCCGTGAGGGTTCCCACCGTAGAGCGGGCGTTGGCCGTGGTCGTCTTCTGCTCGATGGCGATGGCCGGGCAGATGCCGCGGATGTAGTCCACCTCCGGCTTCTTCATCCGCATCAGGAACTGCCGCGCGTAGCTGCTCAGGCTTTCGACGTAGCGCCGCTGCCCCTCGGCGAAGAGGGTATCCATTGTCAGGCTAGACTTGCCGCTGCCGCTCACTCCGGTCACCACCACCAACTGGTTCTTAGGGATGGTGATATCGATATTTTTC
>JBGTHX010000410.1:0-2272 GCA_041746055.1 Lewinella sp.
GCCCAAGCCCAAGCGCCACCGTTTCGTGAGCCCCCACCCCGGGCGCGCCAGTTCGCCAACCCAACCTTCTGCGCACCCTTAGCGATCATTGGCCACTCAGGGGTGATTCACGGTCACCGGCAACCGGTCTCGATAATTGCTGAGTATGACCCCAGCCGGCAAACCAGGGCCGCGTTTATCCGAAACTTTTCCGATACTTCCGCCCGCGCCGGCGACGAAACCCCCGGCTACCGGTCGGCGAAACGAACCAACCCAGGCATCGTCAGCGGTTACCCACCGGGGGGAAACCTTAGGTCTGGGCGCGGAGCCGGGCGGGACTCACGCGGGTGATTCCCTTCGGTCGCGTAGGCCGACCCACTACCGGTTTGAGCGGCGCAACCCGCAGCAGGGACACTTGCCGGAAAAAGCCTTCCGTTGCGGGACGAGCGGGGTGAGCCATTCCCCCCCACCCCGCCGGTTGCCCTACGGTGGCCCCGCCCGGGGCGCTGCCCTAGCCAGCCCCCCGAGCTAATTTTCGCCGGAAAGTAGTCGGAGTCTCCCCCGTCTCAATCACGGTCCGGGCGATCCGGTACGGATCGCTCGCCCCAGTCGGCGCGTCCGAGTCCATGGCCACGGCGCACCGGTAACCGGCCCGCCGCAGCACGGCCCGGTAATTGTTCGGTACCCCGCCGTAGGGGTAGGCAAAGGAGACGGTCGGCGTGCCCAGTAAGCGGTCCAGCCGCTCCTTGCTCTCATTCACCTCGTACTCGACCACGTCCGGCGCACACTGCTCGAGGTGCGGGTGGGTCATGGAATGCGCCCCGATCTCGTGGCCCAGGCGGAACAAGTGCCGTAGCTCATCCTCGGTCATGAGCTCCTCTCTGGTCTTCCCCTTGCGGACGTTCCAGTCGTTACACCCCCCCAGGTGAGCGTAGGGAGCAAAGAATACCGCCGGCCACCGTTTACGTTCCAGCAGGGGCAGGGCGTGCTCGAGCAAATTTCGCGGGCAGTCGTCGAAGGTAATCACGACCCGATTGCGGATATCCGGGGCGAGCAGCCACGCTTGCAGGGTAACCGGCAGGTACCCCATATCTTCTAGGAGGTCTAGCTGCCAGCCGAAGGCGGCCCGGTCAACGATGAAGGGCGCCAGGTCGCTGCCGCGGGCGTCCTCTACTACGTGGTGGTACAGCAGTACGGGTAGCTCCATTGCGGGGGAATTGTGGAGGAGCAAGGTAGGTAACTTGAAGTAGGGATGGTCATTTTAGGGGCGGCCCGGGCGCGCCAATCGGCTTTGAGGTGCCCAAGCGTAGTTCTGGAGGCTGTGAAATTCCCTGAGAAGTTTGTCCTCGATCGGACCCGAGCTGGAGCTCCAGTGGAGGTTCCCAGCGTGAATAACTACGAGCAGGAAACGGGGCGTGAAGACCGTAATATAGTTTATGTTAAGTAGAGGGTTTTGAGCCCCTGCCCTGCGGTAATTCGTCGGCGCCGATACGGACAAGCGCACCGACGTCAAGTATGGTAGAGAAAATTCGAACCGCCGTACCTTTTGACCGTGGCCACCCTCGTTCTGCGACCAACCAATGAGCGGCTCTACCACACCAACCAGCTGGCCCCCCCGCCCAGGTCGGCCACCAACCCGGGCGGGGGTAACTTTCTGCTGCGCACCCAGGACGTCCGCAATGCCGCCCAGTTGGCACACCTGGCCGGCCGCCACGAACGGGGACAAAAGCTCCAATTCGCACTTCCCCCCGCTTCGGCATTCCGTTCTTCGTCCGCGGGCCAGGCATGCACCACTTGCTGATGGAGCTTCTGGACAGCCACGCCACTTACGTCGGGAGTATGCCCCGGGAACGGAGGCACCCTGGCCGAGCATTTGGAAGTCGTAACTAGAGAAGTGCAGCACCGCAGCGCCGGCGGGCGCAGCAGCTACCGCCGCTCCCACACCTCCCCCTACCCCTGCTGGACGGTACGGCACGAATCCGTCGGATCGCAGTTCGTAGATGGGTTCCCCCGCTGGAAGGCGGGGGTAGTGGACGGCCTGATTGGAACGCTGAAGACCGGGGCAAAAGCCGCCTTTATCCCGGACCGTGGCCGGCTCCAACTTCCGTTGTACAGAGCGTAATTGCGGACCTTCGTTGTATTTTGGCCCTCCAGAAAAAACCCACGCACTTTTCTTTCGTATGTTCTCAGTGATGCTTTTACCGGCAAGCTTCTAACTGAATAAGCCTATGTACAACAGTTCCCCAATTGCTTCCGATGAGGTTCGGTTTCGCTCCATATTCGATACTTCCCC
>JBGTHX010000411.1:0-12467 GCA_041746055.1 Lewinella sp.
GCGCTACTGCCTGCACTTCTGGCGAGAGTTCCTGCTGCTGTCCGTGACCGGCAACGTCAACGGTAACGTACGCCTCCCCGCCGACGAGCTGGACAGTGCCACCAAGATGCTTCCCCTGGTCGGTGCCGACCAGCTGGCGGAAATCACCGACCTATTTAATGAATGCGCCGAGCACATCGAGCGCAACGCCAACCCCAAGATCCTTTTCCTGGATGCGGGCATCCGCCTCCACCAAATACTCCGCCACCGCGCGCCCGCCCGGGCCGCAAGGGCGTAACGATAAATTGAAAACCCATGGGATGTACCTCCTGCGGAACCCCCCAAGGCTGTGGCAGCAAAGGCAACTGCGGCACGGGTTCCTGTAACAAAATGAGCACCTTCGACTGGCTCTCCCACCTCGGCATCGACGACAGCTACGGCACCGATATCGTGGAGGTGAGCTTCAAGGACGGCGCCTCGAAGGAATTCTACCACGCCCCCCCGAAACTGGGCGTCTTCACCGGCGACCTCGTGGCCGTGGAAACCCAGAACGGCTACAACGTCGGCTGTATCACCCTCAGCGGGGAACTGGTGCGGATGCAGATGAAGAAGAAGGGTGTCAAGGAAGTGAAGGTCACCGAAAGCGTACTGCGCAAGGCCAACGACCGCGACCGCGAAAAGCTGCAGGAGGCCCGCCGCCTCGAAGGGGAAGGGCTCACCACCGCCCGCGTCATTGCCCGCACCAACCACGTGCCCATGAAGGTGACCGACATCGAGTACCAGGGCGACTGCCGCAAGGCCACCATCTACTACACGGCCGACGAGCGCATCGACTTCCGGCAGCTCGTACGGCAGTTCAGCCATCAGCTGCGCGTCAAGATCGAGATGCGGCAGATCGGCCCCCGCCAGGAATCCGCCCGCCTCGGCGGCATCGGCAGCTGCGGCCGGGAGCTCTGCTGCTCCACCTGGCTCAGCGACTTCCAGAGCGTCAATACCGCCGCCGCCCGCTACCAGAACATCGCCATCAACCAGAGCAAGCTGTCCGGACAGTGCGGCCGACTCAAGTGCTGCCTCAACTACGAGCTCGACACCTACATGGAAGCCCTGGAGGCCTTCCCGAAGAAGGCCGACAAGCTGCGCACCGAAGCCGGCACCGGACTGCTCATCAAGACCGACATCTTCAAGGGACTGATGTACTACACCTACCGCGAGAACCGCGGGGTGCTGTACCCGATCCCCGTCGAAAAGGTCCACGAGATCGTAGCCCTCAACAAGGACGGCAAGAAGCCCGCCGACCTGCAGACCTTCCAGGAGATCATCGAAACCACCGAGGAGGTCTTCGAGTACGAGGACGTGACCGGAGCCGTGGAACTGCCCGCCGAGAAGCGCGGTAAGAAACGGTCCGGCGGAAGTGGTAGCGGCAGCAAGGGCCGCAAGACCGGCAACCGCCGCAAGAAAACCGGCGGTACGGCCCAGACCCCGAACGCGGAGAAGCCCGATACCGGCGGGGCAGGGGGCGAGAAGAAGAGCCGCTCCCGGGGCCGGGGCCGCAGCCGCAGCCGCAACCGCAAAGACAAGCCCAACCAGGGAGAATAAAGCCATCCCCGCTTCATCCTTTTTTGTCCCTGGTCAGTTACCATAGCCGACCAACATCACAACCGATACCCATGGAATTTGACGTAACCATCGTAGGCAGTGGACCGGGAGGCTACGTGGCCGCCATCCGCGCCGCCCAGCTCGGCCTGAAGACCGCCATCGTAGAGCGCTACAACAGCCTCGGCGGCACCTGCCTCAACGTCGGCTGCATCCCCTCTAAGGCCCTGCTCGACAGCTCGGAGCACTACCACAACGCCCACGAGAAATTTACGGAGCACGGCATCGATCTCAGCGGACTGGAAGTGAATATGCCGCAGATGATCAAGCGGAAGAACGAGGTGGTGGAGCAGACCGTCAAGGGCGTCGAGTTCCTGATGAAGAAGAACAAGATCGAGGTCTTCTACGGCCACGGCACCTTCACCGGCCCCAATGAGCTGCAGGTCGACATGAACGAGGGCGAGGACAAGACCATCACCTCCAAAAACTTCCTCATCGCGACCGGCTCCAAGCCCATCACGCCAAAGATGTTCAACTACGACAAGAAGCGGGTGATCACCAGCACCGAGGCCCTCAACATCAGCGAGGTACCCAAAAGCATGGCCATCATCGGCGGCGGCGTCATCGGCCTGGAGCTCGGCAGCGTCTTCGGCCGTCTCGGCACGGAGGTCGACGTGATCGAGCTGGAGGACCGCATCCTGCCCACCATGGACAAGGACTGCAGCAAGGAACTCACCCGGGCCCTCAAGAAGACCGGCCTCAACTTCTACACCGGCCACAAGGTGACGGCCGTCGAGGGCAGGTACTCGGGAGACGGGAAGGATCCCGACTCTCCGAGTGGTGCCAAGCTCACCTTCGAAAAGCAGGGGTCCTCGGACGCCATTACCAAGGAGTACGACTACGTCCTGCTGGCCATGGGACGCCGGCCTTACACCGACAACCTGGGCCTGGACAAGGCCGGCGTGCAGTTGGACGACCGCGGCCGCGTGGTTGTAGACAATCACCTACAAACCAACGTGCCCCACATCTACGCCATCGGAGACGTGATCCGCGGTGCGATGCTGGCGCACAAGGCCGAGGAGGAGGGCATCTACGCCGTCGAGCACATCGCCGGGCAGAAGCCCCACGTAGACTACAACCTCATTCCCGGTGTGGTTTACACCTGGCCCGAGGTGGCCGCCGTGGGCAAGACCGAGGAGCAGCTCAAGGAGGAGGGCATCAAGTACAAAACGGGCAAATTCCCCTTCAAGGCCCTGGGCCGTGCCCGCGCGAGTACCGACACCGAGGGTATGGTGAAGGTGCTGGCCGATGCGACCACCGACGAAATACTGGGAGTACACATGGTGGGTGCCCGCGCCGCCGACATGATCTCCGAGGCCGTAGCGCTGATGGAGTTCCGCGCCAGCGCCGAGGACGCCGCCCGCATGAGCCACGCCCACCCGACCTACACGGAGGCTTTTCGGGAGGCTGCTTTGGCGGCTACCGGGGACCGGGCATTGCACGTGTAGTGGTCTCTTTCAGCCGGTTTACTGATTCCCGTGGCGCTTGCTGATCTCCATCCGCAGGGGGCGGTGGTCCGACCACAGATTGGGCATTCGCTTGATGCTGTTGACCTGCAGGCTGGTATCGACGAGAAAGTAGTCGATGCGGAGTCCGGGCAGGGGGCCGGTAAAGGTGGGTCCCAGTCCGCTACCCCGTACCACCCAGGCGTCGCGCAGCCGGGGAGAATGGATGCGGTTGTAGGTATAGGAGGAGGGCACGTCGTTGAAGTCGCCACCTAGCACGACGGGGTGGGGGCTGTCCTCCACCAGCTTTCGGATAGCTTCGGCCTGGCTGGCGCGCAGGCGGGTCGCCCGGCCGTAGCCGGCAAGCATCCGGATGAAGGTTTCCAGGCGGTCGGTATAGCTTCTACCGGGCCGGATGCCCTCGGCCATCCGGCTGATCTGGTTGGATTCTAGGTGAGCATTGATTACCCGGATGGTACCCAGCTCGGTCTCGACGTCGGTGACGATGTACCCGTTGTATTCGTTGGGTTCGGTAAAGGCGGAGGTGACCGGCCTGAGCGTATCGGCGTAGGTGGCGATCAGGGTGCCGCGCTTCTGGTGGCGGTTGGTTACGGTCGGATTGGCCAGAATGGACGAAATGTAGTTGATCCGGTCGCTGGGCGGCCGGATCTCCTGGAGCATAATCACCTCGGCGTCGTACTCGTGGAACGCCTTGGTAACGGCGTGAGCGTCCGCCCCCTCGCCGTCGGCAGTCCGGAACAGCCGCTGGTTGCCGGTGAGAAAGACTACATGGGGGGCGGTGGAGTCAGTCTTGGCAGGGATCGCGGGCCAGGCGAAGAGCTGACTCAGGATCGGGACGGAAAAGAGGATAACGGCGGCGGGCAGAATGGCGGTCAACCAGCGCCGGCGGCGCCAGAGCGCGAAAACCAGGTAAAGAAGCGTGAGGAGCAGCAGGCCGGGCAGCAGCAGCGCCACGACGGCGGGAGGCCAGAAGGCCTGCGGCGGCACGTAGCGGGCCAGCAGACCGAAGGCGGCCGTCAGAGCTACCAGGTTTCCAAGCAGATAAACGATACGGTTCACGTAGACTAGTTGCGGTTACTGGCGCGGAAGAGGAAGTCCTTCTCCTCCTTGGTGAGGCTGTTGTAACCCCGCTCCTTGATCTTGTCGAGGATGGCGTCGAGTTGCTCCTGGTGACTGGCCTCCTGATCAAGGGTGGTGGTGTCGGTGCCGGATTTGGTGCTGGTGGAGGTGCCGGCCCGGCGCATGAAGCTGGGGCGCTGACGGCCGGCGGCGGTCTCCTTGACGGATTTTCCCCCGCGGAAGGCGGCGTGGGGGCCCCGGCGGGTATGGTCCTTGCTCGGGCTCACCAGCCCCTGGTACAGGTTCTGTATGCCCTGAATGCCCGACTGTACCGGGACGGTAAGGTCGGTACCCCGGCGCAGGTACCAGGCAAACAGCATACCCATCAGGATGCCCCCGATGTGGCCGAAGGTGCCGCCGGTATTGACGTTGCTGCCCAGACTGATGATGTTCATCAGTACCACGAAGGCCACGATGTATTTGATGCGTACGTTGCCCAGAAGGAGCAGGCGGACGTTGTAATCCGGAGCAAAGATGCCCGTAGCCACCACGATCGACATCACCGCCGCGCTGGCCCCGAAGGCGAAGTGCGGTACGGAACCGTCACCCGCGAATCCCGTGAGCCCCGCGCCCAACCAGAAAAACACGGCACCCGCGAGCCCGCCTAGAATGTAGAGCGGCAGTACCCGGCGGTCGCCCAACAGGTCGCCGAAGATGCGGCCGAACCAGAAGAGCCACAGCATATTGAAGAGGATATGCCAGAAGCCCTCGTGCAGGAACATGTGGGTGAGCACCGACCACGGATGGGTGAGCATGTGCCAGCCCGAGGTGGAGATCGCCAGAAAATTGCGGACGTCCAGGTAGAGGTTCGGGGTATCCATGCCGTTGAAAATCCGGAGGAATACCCAGGCCAGGTTCATGAACAGGTAGATCGCCACGTTCACGATGATGATGCGGCTGATCATGTTGCCATAATCGAACTCCCGGCGAATATCTTCCCAGATGGATTGTAGCATAGTGGCGGAGGTCTGCCCTTTAAAACGTTTGCGGGGCGAAAAGATTTAGCGCACCGGGTTTAAAGACCTTCAAACTACAATTTTAGCGATGTACGCCGCCGTCCCACCGCCGGGCGCCGGCGGGCGGATCGGTGCGGTACCAGTAGTAGGCCAGCAGGCCCCCGGCAACCGCACCGCCGAGGTGGGCGAAGTGGGCGATGGGGTCCCAGCTGTACTCCATGATGCCGAGAAAGAGGTCCACCGCCAGCAGGATGGGCACGAAGTAGCGCGCCCGGATCGGGATGGGCAGGAAAATGAGCATGAGCTTGAAGTCCGGGTAGAGGATCGCGAAGGCCGCCACCACCCCGTACAGGGCCCCGGAAGCGCCCACCATGGGCACGCTGATTTTGAAGTCTACGAACTCCTGCATCATCCCGACGCCGTCGCGCAGCGTCTGTTCGGGGTTACCGTTATTCAGGACCAGTTCGTTCTGGATGTTGGCGACTACGGTGCTCACCGGCGTGCCGTTGTCCATCAGCAACTCCTTGGTATTGACGGAGTTAAAGAAGGCGTTGAAGTTAGTCAGGGTGGGGCTGTTCCGGAAGGCGGCGATGTAGTCCTCCAGTTGGTTGACCTGAAACCAGGTATAGCCGAAGTGGAGCGCCACCGCGCCCGCCGCGGCCACCAGGTAGAGGATGAGGAAGCGCTGTCCGCCGTAGCGTGCTTCCAGCAGCGGCCCGAACATGATCAGGCCGAACATATTGAAGAAGATGTGGGTCAGCCCCCCGTGCACGAAGAAGTGGCTCACCAGCTGGATGGGGTGAAAGCGGTCGCTGGCGGGGTAGTGGAGTGCCAGGTAATCCGACAGCTCACGGGTATCCACGCCTACGTAGGGCAGCAGGAAGAGGATAGCAAAGACCGCCACGTTGATGAGGAGCAGGTTCTTTACGACGGGGGTCAGCGGCGGCATGCGGGCGATGATTTGTTTACTAATGCTTGGGGGTGCCCCACGGTTCCTCAGGTTCCCTGAAACAGCCGCTCTACCTCGTCGAGTTCGTACTTCACGTAGCAGCGGCGGCCGTTGGGGGCCAGGCGCGGCTGCTCGCAGGCGAAGAGACGGTCGATGAGCGACCGCATCTCACTTTCGTCGAGGGGCGTGCCCCGCTTGATGGCCGCCGTGCGGGCGAGGGTGCGGGCGAGGCGCTCGTGGCCGTCGCTGGTGAGGTCCACGTTATTCTTGTACTGCTGCAGGAGCTTTTCGAGCAGCTCCAGTTCGTTGTGGCGACCGGCCAGCTCGGGGGGGATACCGCGCACGATAAAGCTGCCGCCGCCAAAGCCTTCGAGGTCGAAGCCGAGCTGGTTGAGTTCGGGGAGCAGGGAGCTCATGAGCTCGGCGTCCGCGTGGGGGAGGTCGAGGGTTTGGGGAAAGAGCGACGACTGCGAGGCGGCGGGCTTGGCGCGCAGGGTGCCGAGGAAGTTCTCGTAGAGAATGCGCTCGTGGGCGGCCTGCTGGTCCACGAGCAGCCAGCCGCTCTTGATGGGGCTTACGAGGTAGCGCTGGTGCAGCTGGTAGGGGGCGCGGTGCTGGGCGGTGGGTACGTCCGGGTCTTCCTCGCGGCCCATACGGCTTTGGAGTACTTCGCCGGTATCGGTGTCCACTTCCACGGTCAGGTCCTCGTACAGCTTCTCCCAGTGGCGGAGGTTGTTAGCCTGCCGGCGGGCCTCCGGCGGGGCGGGGGAGTAGCTGCCGCGCGGGGTATCGCTGTTCATCTTGCTGGGCAGGGCCTCGTCGGCGTCGGGGGCAGTAGGCGTGCTCTGTAGGCGGGTGCGGGAGGGGGAGAAGGGGTTGTCGGATTCGAAATCGATCGTGGGCATAATGCTGGCGCGGCCGAGCCCGTGGCGGATGGTGGCCTTGAGGTAGTTGTAGATGAGGCGTTCGTCCTCGAACTTGATCTCCTGCTTGGTGGGGTGGACGTTCACGTCGATCCGCGCGGGGTCGATCTCGAGGAAGATGACGTAGAAGGGGTAGTTCTCCTTGCTGAGCAGCTCGTCGTAGGCCATGGTGACGGCGTGGTGGAGGTAGCTGCTGCGGATGTAGCGCTCGTTGATGAAGAAGAACTGCCCCACCTTGCTCTTGCGGGCGGCCTCGGGCTTGCCGACGTAACCGCTGATGCTGAGCACGTCGGTGGATTCCTCGATGGGGACGAGGAGGTCGCGATACTTCTTGCCGAAGATGGCGATGATGCGCTGCCGAAGGTTGCCGGAGGGGAGGGAGAGTTCGAGCCGGTCGTCGACGTGGAGGTCGAAGCGGATATCGGGGTGGGCCAGCGCGATGCGGATGTATTCCTCGCGGATATGGCGCAGCTCGACGGAATCGCTCTTCAGGAAGTTGCGGCGGGCCGGGACGTTGTAGAAAAGGTTCCGGACGGCCATGCTGGTACCGGGCGGGGCGGCGACGGGCTCCTGCGCGGTGACTTCACTGCCGGCGACCAGGAGGCGGGTGCCGAGGTCATCCGGGGCGCGGCGGGTCTTCAGTTCCAGTTGGGCGATGGCCACGATGCTGGCCAGGGCCTCCCCGCGGAAGCCCATGGTGTGCAGGGTAAAGAGGTCTTCAGCGGTTTTGAGCTTGGAGGTGGCGTGCCGTTCGAGCGACATGCGGGCGTCGGTTTCCGACATACCGCAGCCGTTGTCTACGACCTGAATGAGGGTCTTGCCCGCGTCCTTGATGATGAGGTTGATCTCGTCGGCACCGGCGTCTACTGCGTTCTCCACCAGCTCCTTCACTACGCTGGCTGGCCGCTGGATGACCTCTCCGGCGGCAATCTGGTTGGCAATAGCGTCAGGTAACAGGTGGACGAGGTTATCCGTCATACCGGGGTATCAGCAAATCATTAACAGGAACGCAAAGTACGCAACATTAGCCCAGCATCCGTTCGAGCTCGGGCATATACACGTAATATAGTACGTAGGTAATCACGGCCAGCACGACCATGATGATGACGAGGCTCAGGTTGGATTTGCGCACCCGCTCGTTGCGGTAACGGCCGGCGGCTTCCCCGCCGGCGCCCTTGCGGAAGCCGCCGCGGAGGCGCTCCTTGATGCCGTCCACGCCGCCGGTCTGCAGCGTCTCGATGCGGAGGCGCCGTTCCTCGGCTTCCTCCTTCTTGGGGTCCCAGTAGCGGGGCTTGTAGGAGAATTGCTGATTTTTCGGGGTTTTGAAGAGGCGGAGAAAGGCCATTTCGCGGTAGTTTATTGGGTAAAATAACGGGTGGCGGGGAGAAAAGATGCAGGTGAGGGGCGGTTGGGGTGGGCGGGGCCGTCCGACGGATAGCGGTCGGACGGAGGGCGGTCCGACGGATAACGGTCGGACCGCCTGGGTGGATATCCGTAGAATCCGGGCTGGGAGGGGGGCGGTCCAACGGAAAACCGTCGGACCGCCTGGGCAATAGAGGCAGAATCCGGGCGGAGAGGGAGGGCGGTCCAACGGAAAACGGTCGGACGGAAAACGGTCGGACCGCCAAATACTTTGCAGTTATGCGCCAATTAACGTATTTTTACGTTAAACAACGTAACATGCCATCATTAACCAGGGCACAGGAAGAGCTCATGCACCACGTCTGGTCCGTCGGCGAGTGTACGGTCGGCGACTTACGCGACCGGATCGAGACCGAATCTGGTAAGCGGCCGGCCCACAGCACGATCTCCACCCTGATGCTGGCGCTCGACGAGCGCGGCTTCCTCACCCACCGCGAATACGGCCGCACCTTCGTCTACACCCCGGCCATCACCCGGGAAGCTTACGGCCGACAGCGGCTGAAGCGGTTGGTGACCAGCTTTTTCGGGGGCTCGGGCACGGCTGCCGTAAGCTACCTGGTGAAGGATGAGAACCTTAGCTTGGACGAGCTCAATGCGCTCGTCCGCCAACTCGAGGAGGAATGAGCCCCGACCTGACCCGCTACCTCACCGAGGCTACCCTCATCTGGAGCACCTTCCTGCTCTTTTACCGGCTGGCCTTGTCTACTGGCGGTAGCCCTTATCCTCACCTGCAGCGTCACAGCCGCCACCGTCAGAGTGGCCCCCGACGGGGAAGCGCGAACGGTGGAAGCGACCACCGATACGACCTGGCAGACCGAGTTTCTCGATGCCGTTTATTATGCCGAGGAGGCCTACGAAGGGGAGTTCGACGAAATGGCCCGCTTCGCCATCGACCTGGAGATATCTCACAAAGGGGAGGTCACGCATATGGCCCTTAAAAGGGTAGACTTGAAGGACAAACGGCCCGAGTTTCCTACCCTTACGGTGATCGGGGACCGGGTGGAGGCCCGCGATCTTTTGATCAGCGTGGAACCTAAGCGCGATCACTTTTACAAAGCGGTGGAACACGCCATTCTGCAAATCAAAAATTTCCCATCGCCGAGCGTGACGGCCAGCCCGTGATGTCCAAGCTCAAATCCGACGTGTTATTCTTTCCGCAAAAGTCATAGCCGCAGGCACACCGACCTGCCCCGGCACCCGCGCTCCGCCGCCGTGAGAGCTGCCATCCGACGGCCCGTTAATCCAACCGGCCCCCTCATCCGTTTACGAGGGCCCGGCCAGTGCACCGGCCGCGGCAATCCTAACCAACCGATGAACACACGCATGAAATTTACTCGCCTTACCCTGGCCCTCGGCCTCCTCCTGAGCCTGCTCGTTTCCACCGCTGACCTCCGCGCTCAATCCGGTGATATCGGGCCCACCCTCCGCGAAGTCCCCGAGGGCTCGAACCCACAGCGACACCTCCTGCAGTCCGTCTACGAAAATGCCAAGTACCCCAAAGTGGCCCGCGAAGCCAAGCGGAGCGGCACCTACATCCTGGCGATTACGGTGGGGGAGGACGAAACCACCTGGGACGTATACCCACCCGCCGAACTGCCCGCGGGCGCCCAACCGGTGAACCTCATCATCAAGGGCACCGACGAAAGCGGCGGCGGCACCGTTTCCGGACAAATGAAGGTCAACGCCGACCGGGCCCTGCTGGAAGCCACCGAAACCGTCGGCCGCTACCTGGTCGACATAGGCTTCGATCCGGCCGTTCGCCAGGGCAGCCCCGCCACCGAAACGGTGTACCTGGCCCTCTACTATAAAGTGGAGTAAGGGGGGTATTTTCGCTCGTACCCGACAAAATCCGATCATGACTCTTCCGCTTCCGACCCGGCGAATTCTCCCCCTGCTCGCGCTGGTTGTGCTTACCGGCACCGCCGTGGCCGCACTGTGGCAGGATGAGCCGCCCCTGCCCGTCCTCCGCGATACCCCCGATGATGCCGACCCCCGGCAGCATCTCCTGGAAACGATCTACGGGGAAATTCTTTACCCGGCCGCGGCCCGGGAAGTGAAACGCAGCGGGGTATATTATTTGGCCCTCCCCATCGACTCTTCGGGCGCGGTTACGGTCGTCCAGGCCCTGGCAGCCTTCCCGGAATACGCCGTGCCCCTGGAACTGGTCATAATCGGATACCAGAACGATCACGACATGCCGGTGCCGGAAAGAAGCGGTGACCCCGGCGACACGGCCCTGACCGAGGAAACCCTGCGGATCGGCCGCTCGCTGTCCGACATCGGCTTTCTACCGAAGGACGAGGGTGGCCGGAGGCTCCCCGATACCCTGTACCTTTCGTTCTCCTTCTCGCTGGAGTAAGCCGGCCAACCCTATTCCCGTCCGAAGGGTTCCCCAAAGACTATCGCCCCGAACTTATGTCCCTGCTCCTCACCCTCCTGCTGTTCTTCGCCCCGCCCGTCCACGACTACCACGTGAGCAAGACGAACGTACGCTACGTGGCCGACCGCGCCCAGGTGCAGGTGGAGATGCAGGTCTTTGTCGATGATCTAGAAGCCGCAATTGCCGAAGCTGGCGGGCCGGCGCTCGAATTGGGGACCCCGGAGGAAAATGAAGAGGCCGAGCGCTACCTGACCAGCTACCTGGACAAGCACTTCAGTATTAGGTGGAACGGCGAACCTATTGCCGTGTCGATGGCCGGTTACGAGTTGGAGGACGATATGCACGGACTGTGGATCTACCTCTCCGCCGAAGACGTCCCCGATCCCGAAGGCATCACCGTGGAGAACAGCGTCCTGACCGAATATTACGCCGACCAGAAGAATATCGTGAAGCTCTTCAACGGTAAGGAACGGCTGGCCACCCTGCTCATGGACCGCAACCGGCCCACCGGCAACTACAAGGGGTAATGGGAGAAACCGAAATATTACGTCCCCACGCCGAAGAGGCCTACGCCCACGAACTGGAGGCGCTCCAGGCTGCGGATACGGGAGCCCGCCCCTCCGGCTGGCGGCTTAGTCCGAAAGCCGTGGTCCGCTATCTCCTCGGGGATACCCTCGAAGACGGCACCGAGATCACCACCAAGTATTTTGGCGACCGCCGTCTTATCGAGGTGGCCGTGGCCAGTCTGGTCACCGACCGCGCCCTGCTGCTCGTAGGCGTTCCCGGCACGGCCAAGACGTGGGTGAGCGAGCACATCGCCGCCGCTATCAGCGGAGATTCCACCCTGCTGGTGCAGGGGACCGCCGGCATGAGCGAAGACGCCCTCCGCTACGGCTGGAACTACGCCCGGCTGTTGTCCGAGGGCCCCAGTGAAGCCGCCCTGGTGCCTTCCCCCGTCATGACGGGCATGCGGGAGGGAAAGCTGGTCCGGATCGAGGAGCTCACCCGCGTGCCCAGCGACGTGCAGGATGCCCTGATCACCGTGCTCTCCGAGAAGATCCTCCCGATCCCCGAGCTCAACCGCGAGACGCAGGCCCGCCGTGGCTTCAACGTCATCGCCACTGCCAACGACCGCGACCGCGGCGTCAACGAACTCTCCAGCGCCCTCCGCCGCCGCTTCAACACTGTGGTGATGCCCCTGCCGGCCACGCTGGAGGAGGAGGTGCGCATCGTCACCGACCGCAGTCGCGCCGCCGCCGAACGCATGCAGCTTCCCCCCGTCAAGCAGGACGCCGCCGCTGAGATCACCCGCCTGGTAACCATCTTCCGGGAGTTGCGCAGCGGCCGCACCGAGGATGGCCGCACCCAGCTTAAGTCGCCCAGTTCGACCCTCTCCACCGCCGAGGCGATCTCGGTCATCAATCAGAGCCGCGCCCTCAGCCACCACTTTGGCACCGGCGATATCGCCACGGAATACCTGGCCGCCAGCCTGGCGGGCGCCGTAGTTAAGGATCCCGAGCAGGACGGGGCGGTCTGGCGGGAGTACCTGGACGTGGTGGTGAGGAACCGGAAGGGGTGGGAGGATTTGTACGCGGCGCTTTAGTAGAGGCCGGCTCGCTG
>JBGTHX010000412.1:0-4327 GCA_041746055.1 Lewinella sp.
GGGCGTAGCTGCCGTCCAGCTCGCCGAGGGCCGTGAAGGCCTGCCGCCGTGCCAGCCGGTAGGTCAGGCTTTCCTCCTGTCCGCTGACGTACAGTGCGGATTCCTCCCGTAGGTAGTCGCGGCTGGCCTCGATGGCCTGCACGATCAGGTTGCGGATCGCGCGGCTGTCCCAGGCCGGCCACAGCAGCCGGCTGGCGGTGAAGGCCAGGGTGGCCCCGATCAGGGTATCGATCACCCGGTAGCCGATCACGCTGTAAGCGTCAGGGTGCAGCAGGGCGTAGGTGAAGACCAGGTTGAGGGTGATGAAGAAGGCGGAGACGCGGTAGTCGCGGTCCAGGAAGGTGAAACTGAAGGGCATCGCCGCCGCGCCGATGATCCCGTACACGATATGGTCGTCGGTGAGCCACACCACGCCCGCGGCCACCACGGCCCCCGCCAGCGTACCTACCGTGCGCTGCACCGACCGCTCCTTGCTCTGCACGTAGGTGGGTCGCATGATCACCACGACCGTGAGCAGGATCCAGTAGGCATTGTGGACGCCCAGCACCTGTCCGATGAGGAAGCCGGCGGTCACCACCAGCGCCAGCCGGATGCAGTGGCGGAAGACGGCCGAATCTACGTTGAAGTGCTCCCGCAGCGTTGCCCAGTCGTAGGGCGTGGCCGGCCGAAGGCGGGACTTGGCCTCCCGCGTAAAGACGGCGTGGCCCACCTCCTCCCCACTATCCGCCAGGTGCTCGATCGAGCGGAGCTTGGTGAGCTGCTTTTCGAGGTTATCGAAAAGGATGTAGACGGCGTGGCGCTCCGGTGCGTCCAGCTCGGCGGCGGACGAGCGCAGGTGCCGGGCGATAGGGAACAGCCGGGCCTGGAGGTCGTCGGGCGTCTCGCTGCGGAAATTCCGCGTCTTGCCGGCCACCTGCCGCAGGGCGCGGGCGGCGTGGAGCTGGATATCCGCCAGTTCGAGGGTGGTGGCGTGTACGGCGGGCGACCAGGCCTCGGGGCGTACGGGCAGGGCGGCACCCAGCTCGACCAGGTCGAGCAACTCCAGGTACAGGACGCCCTCCCGCGACTGCCGGCCGATCGAATCGCGGTTGCGGGACTGGTTGAGGAAGTAATCGGTCAGGACCTTCCGGATCTCGTTGATGTCGTTGTGTTTCTGGATCAGGTCGGGCCAGAGGGCATCCGGATCCGCGGCCTGCAGCTGCCGGCCCTTGAGCCGGAGGTAGTCGGACGTGAGCCGCAGGGCGTCGTTGAGGAGGCCGAGCCGGTAGCGCCGGTAGCGGTAGGGGTACACCAGGATATTGAGGAGGATGAAGTAGAGGCCGCCCAGGGCGAGGTATCCCCCACTGAGCAGGATATCCCAGCCCGTCTTGGGGAAGGCGTAGGCCAGCACCAGCGAGAGGAGCCCGCTGAAGGAGACCAGGCTGGCGCGCTTCCCGTACACGGAAATGTAGGCCGTAAGGAAGACGAGCAGCGGCAGGACGACCAGGTTCAGGTAGACGCCGGCCAGGGAGAGGTGGATCACCATCACGTTGAAGACCGCCAGCAGCAGGCCCAGCAGCATGTTTTTTAGGTGGTCCAGCTTGTTGCCCGGCAGGTCGCAGATCGAGACCAGGAATACCCCGACCGCACTGCTCACCCCTACGGGCAGGTTATCGAAGTAGGTCGCCACCGCCACGATGGAGATGATGGCGGTGAGGATCAGCAGCCCCTTCGTGAACGCATAGTTGCGCAGCAGCCCGATGGGCTGCCCGCTAATGCGCTTCCAGTTCAGCCACTTTGCCATAGGTTACCGGGTATTAGGCTATAATTACCCCTCAGGCGGCGAAAGGCTCAATGGCCCGCGATTTATTACGCCCCCGTACCAATCCCCTCCCCCCATGAGAACCCTGCTCTTCCTGCTCGCCCTGGCACCCGCGCTCGCCGCCGCCCAGCAAAAAGTTACCCCCGCCATACCCTTCGGGGGCATTTTCGATATTCCCGAAGCGACGGTGCGGCCCGATCCGGACCTCGAGTACCACCTCACCGTGGACCTCGAGTACCACCTCATCGTGGACGTAGTGTCCGGCGCCGAAGTACCCGACAGCCTGGGAGCCGGCCTCTACAACGTGGCCCGGATGCTCAACCTCTTCGCGGTAGCCGGCGTACCGGCGGAGCACGTGGACGTGGTGCTGGCCATCCACGGCGGCGCGGCCGTCGGGGTGATGGACGACGCCCACTACCGGGACCGCTTCGGCACCGCCAACCCCAACCTGCCGCTGATCCGCGCCCTTAAGGAGGCCGGCGTGAAGGTGACGGTCTGCGGGCAATCCCTCCTCGGACGCGATATTCCGGTGGAATCGGTGGTGCCGGACGTGGAGGTCGCCACCTCCATGCTCACCACCGTGGCCATGTACCAGATGCGGGGCTACGCCCTGTTCCGCTTCTGAGACAGTAAAATTATTACCTTGACGGGGGTCATCATGCCGCCAAAAACACCACGCATTGCTCCAATTGATACACCGGGCGCGGGACTGTAGGGATCGAACGGCCATCGTCAGCGACGGCCAATCCTTCACCTATTCCGACCTCGACCTCCGCTCGCGGCAGATCGCCAGTGACCTGCTCGACGGGACCGACGACCTGGATGAGGCACGGATCGCCTTTCTCGTACCCCCCGGCTTCGACTACGTGGCCATCCAGTGGGGCATCTGGCGGGCGGGCGGCGTGGCCGTGCCCCTCTGCACCAAGCACCCGCTACCCTCGCTGCAGTACGTCATCGAGGATACCGGGGCCAGCGTGGTGATCTATTCGGGTGACTACCGCGAGCTGCTGGAACCGATCTTCTACCTGCCGGAGACCTCCTTCCGGCCCGTGCGCTCCCTTGGCGAGCAGACGGGCGACCTGCCCGACGTGGACCGCGAGCGGCGCGCCATGATCCTGTACACCAGCGGCACCACGGGCAAACCAAAGGGCGTGGTGACCACCCACGAGAACATCGAGGCGCAGATCAGGGTGCTGGTCCAGGGCTGGGAGTGGACGCAGGAAGACCACATCCTCAACATCCTGCCCCTGCACCACGTCCACGGCATCATCAACGTGCTGTCCTGCGCGCTCTGGAGCGGGGCCTGCTGCGAATTCCTGCCCGCCTTCAGCGAGCGGGTGATCTTCGAGCGCTTCCTGGAGGGGCGGATCAACGTCTTCATGGCGGTGCCCACCATCTACTATAAGCTGGTGACCTACTACCGGCAACTGCCCGGCGACCAGCAGGAGGCGGTCTCGGCCGCCCTGCGAAAGTTCCGCCTGATGGTATCCGGCTCGGCCGCGCTGCCGGTATCGGTCTTGGAAACCTGGCGGGAGATCAGCGGCCACACCCTGCTGGAGCGCTACGGCATGACCGAGATGGGGATGGCCGTAAGCAACCCCTACGACGGTGATCGGAGGCCGGGCTATATCGGCCGGGCGCTACCGGGGGTACAATTGCGGCTGGTCGACGAGGCCGGCGAGGTGGCCCCCGACGGGCAGCCCGGCGAAATTCAGGTGAAGGGCGACAACGTCTTCCTGGAGTACTGGGACCGGCCCGACGCCACCGGCGAGGCCTTTACGACCGACGGCTGGTTCTGGACCGGCGACATCGCCGCACTCGAAGACGGCATGTACCGCATCCTCGGCCGCAACTCCGTGGACATCATCAAATCCGGCGGCTACAAGATCTCGGCCCTCGAGATCGAGGAGGTACTGCGCGAGCACCCCGCCATCTCCGAATGCGGGGTGGTGGGGCTGCCCGACGAGGAGTGGGGCGAGGTGATCGGGGCCAGCCTGGTGCTGAATCAGTCCAGCCTCGACCTCGGTGAGCTCAACGACTGGCTGCGCGAACGGCTACCCGGCTACAAGGTGCCGCGGCGCTACATTATCCAGGAAGACCTGCCCCGCAACGTGATGGGCAAGGTGACCAAGCAGGAGCTCAAGCGGCACTTCTCATGACCATCTACGGGGTGGCACTACTGGCCTTCTGCTTCCTCGCGGGCAAGATCACGGGCACCCTGCTGGGGGCGGCCATTGGCATCGACGGAGACGTAGGCGGGGTGGGCTTCGCGATGATCCTGCTCATTTTTCTCAACTCGGGGCTCAAGCGGCGGGGCTGGCTCGACGCGCTTACCACGAACGGCATCCTGTTCTGGAGCGCCATGTATATCCCGATCATCGTGGCCATGGCCGCGGTGCAGAACGCTACCGCCGCCCTGTCCGGGGGCTGGCTGGCCCTCCTGGCCGGGGGCGTTGCCACGGTGGCGGCCCTGGCGCTCGTGCCGTTGCTGTCCCGGATCGGACAACCGGCGGACGATCAACCGCC
>JBGTHX010000413.1:0-2570 GCA_041746055.1 Lewinella sp.
ACCAGTGAGAAGTACTCCGGCCGTCTGCTGCAGGTGCGCAGCGAGGGCATCCGCAGTCGTAAGGCCCTGCGGGAGCTGATCGACGGTGCCCGGATCGTGGTAGGCACGGTGTCGAGCGTGGGCGGCAAGAACGAACTCTTCCAGCTTAAGACCTTCGACCGCATCGTAGTGGACGAAGCCAGCCAGATCCTCGAGCCCCTGCTCGGCGCCCTGCTGACCCGTGCGCCCCGAAGTCTGCTGATCGGGGATCACCGGCAGCTGCCGGCCGTAGTGCAGCAGGGCGATCCCGGCACGGTGGTGACCGATGCAGCCCTGCGGGAGATCGGACTTACCCATCTGGGCACCAGCCTGTTCGAGCGACTGTTCTTACACGCCAAGCGAAGCGGATGGACCTGGGCCTACGACCAGTTGCAGCACCAGGGAAGAATGCACCGTGAGATCATGCATTTCCCGGCAGTTGAATTTTACCAGGGAAAGCTGCATATCCTGCCGGAATCCGTGCGCCACTACGAGCGTCAGATCCTGCCCCTGGAAATGGGTATCGCCGCTTCGGACCTGGAAGGGCAGCTGACGGCGGCCCGCCTGGTGTTCGTATCGACGGAAGCCGACCTCACTTCGGCCGATCCGAAGGTCAACCGCCACGAGGCCGCGATGATGGTACAGCTGGTGGAGGCCTACGTAAGGCTTTACGCCGGGACGCGGGATCCGGTAGTCTCGGGGGACATTGGCATCATTACCCCTTACCGGGCGCAGATCGCCAATATCCGGCGCGAGCTGGCCGCGGCCGGCCTCTCCCCCGACGATTTCACGGTGGACACCGTGGAGCGTTACCAGGGCAGTGCCAAGCGCATCATCCTCATGTCGCTGTGCGCCAACCACGCCGAGCAGCTAGACCGGTTGTCTAACCTCAGCAGTGAGGGCGTGGACCGAAAACTGAACGTGGCCATGACGCGGGCGCGGGAGCACCTGGTGCTGGTGGGCTGCCCGGACATTCTCCGCGGCAACGAAGTATACGCCCGCCTGCTCGATCACGTTACAACCACACCGGATACCAGTTGTATTTTACCCTAGAACTCCGACCTCCATGACGCTCACTACCCTGCTCCTCTATATCGGCGTGGCCGCCCTGCTCCTGACGGCGGTGAGTCACCTCGCCCTGAAGTCGACGCGCAACCTCGGCATGAGTCTGCTGCAGAACTTCGTGGGCGCCCTGTTCATCTTCTCGGGTTACGTAAAGGCCATCGATCCCCTGGGCACCGCCTATAAGATGGAGCAGTACTTCGCCGAGTTCTCGACCACCGCGAGCGGGGCCGGGGCAGACTGGCTGGCACCGCTCTTCCCGTGGCTGAGCAATTACTCCGAAGGGTTTTCGGTAGTCATGATCGTCCTGGAAATTATGCTGGGCGTCATGCTGGTGCTGGGTGCGCGACCGAAGCTCACCTCCGCCCTGCTGTTTGCCATGGTGGCCTTCTTCACGGTACTTACCGGCTTCACGTACCTGACGGGCTACGTGCCCTCCGGTAGCAACTTCTTCGCCTTCGGCGAGTGGACGGAGTGGACCGAATCGAATATGAAGGTCACGGACTGCGGGTGCTTCGGGGATTTCCTGAAGCTCGAGCCCCGGGTGAGCTTCTTCAAGGACGTGGCCCTTCTGGTGCCTTCCCTGCTCTTCCTGCTTGCTCCTTCCAGCATGCACCGGCTATTTACGCCGACGGTGCGCGGTGCCGCCGTAGCCCTGACCGGCGTGGCGGCCCTGGTGTTCTCGCTCAGCAATTTTGTGTGGGACCTGCCGGGTCAGGATTTCCGTCCCTTCAGGATCGGTACCGACGTGGCTGCCGTCAAGCAGGCCGAAGAGGATGCCGCGGTGGGCGTGACGGTACTGGGCTACGAACTGACGAATAAAGCCACTGGGGAAGTCGTGCAAATGTCTACGGATGACTTCCTTAAGGTGTACAAGGATTACCCCCAGGAGGAGTGGGAGATCGACAACTTCACCTCCGAGCCGGTGATCGCGGCCACCAAGATCAGTGAGTTCGAGGTAAGCGATGCGGAAGGCATCGACATCGTGCCGGAACTGCTCGCCGACCCCGGCTACACCTTCATTATCGTAGCCTACAAGCTGAAAGGCGAACCGGGAAACTGGGACAAATCCTACGTAGCCGACTGGACGGAAGACATCCAGCCCGTGGTGGAAGCAGCCGGGGCCGCCGGCCACCGCGTGGTCGCCATGACCAAGTTTGCCGATGATGCCTACCTGGACGACTTCCGCCAAACCGTTGGCGCCAACTACCCCTTCTACCGCGGAGACGACATCCTGCTCAAAACCATCATCCGCTCGAATCCGGGCGTGGTGCTGATGAAGCAGGGCGTGATCGTCAACAAGTGGCACCACGACCGCCTCCCGGCCTTCGATCACATCGCGGACCGCGATATTTTGGCCGCTTCGAGCAAGTAGTCGGGCTTTTTTCGTTGCTTTGCGCCCCGGGGAAGACAGTTCAGCCGACCCCATCCTTGAAAACCGGATACCCCTATGTTGAGTCGCCGCAACGTTCGCATCAAGATCATGCAGG
>JBGTHX010000414.1:0-2512 GCA_041746055.1 Lewinella sp.
TGGCAGCCCCAGACGACCGATGGTGGCTACTGGCATAAACTGCGCTACCCCTGGCAAATGTGGCTCGATGGCCTCTTCATGGGGGAACCCTTTCAGGCGGAGTACGCCACCACCTTCGACCAACCCGCGTTACTCGACCACGTTGCCGACCAGTTCGTGCTCGCCGAAAAGCACCTGCGCGATCCCGAAACGGGCTTGCTCTACCACGGCTGGGACGAGAGTCGCATACAACGGTGGGCCGACGAAGAGACCGGCACCTCACCGCACTTCTGGAGCCGCGCGGTCGGGTGGTACTGCATGGGACTGGTGGACGTGCTCGACTACTTCCCCGAAGATCACCCGCGCCGGGCCGGGCTGGTGGCGATTCTCAACCGGACGCTGGAGGCCGTGGTGGCCGTGCGTGACCCCGACACGAAAGTCTGGTGGCAGATCCTGGATCTTCCGGAGCGCGAAGGAAACTACCTCGAGTCGACCGGCAGCTGCATGTTCGTTTACGCGATGATCAAGGGAGCGAACGACGGCTACCTCGACGAAAAGTACCGCCAGGAGGCCACCGAGAGTTACGAGGGTATCCTGGATAACTTTATCCGCGAGGACCCCGACGGCGAAGTATCACTGACCGACGGCTGCTCGGTTGCCGGCCTAGGAGGCGACCCCTACCGCGACGGCTCCTTCGAATATTACCTCAGCGAACCCGTGCGGGACAACGACCCCAAGGGCATCGGCCCCTTCATGCGGGCCAGCCTGGAGTTCGAGAAGCAGCCGACGAGCTCCAAGCTGTGATCCGAAACGCCGATTTGCCCCGCACTCGGTCCAACCGGCGCCCAAGCGTACGCAGGGTTAAATGCTGCCACCCAATTGTGAATTCTTGAATACCGGCAAAGTCGTCAGTCAGGCACCCCCTCCACTTACTTTGCTCACATAAGGTCTTGTACTCACGCCTGCTATATAATTTATTATCATGCAAATCAAAAACAACAGAATATTACTTGGCCTGCTGCTGGGGGTATTCGGATTATTCAGCCAATCAGCCGAAGGGCAATCGATAGTCACCGGTACCGTGACCGACACCGATGGAGAGCCGCTGATCGGCGTGACGATCATGGTTAAGAATACGGGCACCGGCTCGGTGACCGACTTCGAAGGAAACTACGACGTGACGGCCGCCGCTACGGATACCCTGGTGTTCTCCTATACCGGATACGGTTCCCAGGATATCGCGGTGGGCAACCGTGAAGCAATTGACGTGGAGCTGTCCGCGCAAGCCTCCCTGCTGGACGAAGTAGTCGTAGTCGGATACGGAACGGTAAGGAGATCGGACCTGACCGGCTCCGTCGCTTCCGTATCGGCGGAGGACCTGCGCACCCAGCCGGTCACCAGTGCCGCCCAGGCCATTACGGGTCGCCTACCGGGGGTTAACGTGCTGACGACGGATGGCTCGCCCGACGCCGAGGTGGTCATCCGGGTGCGGGGCGGCGGATCCATTACGCAGGACAACTCCCCACTTTACGTCGTCGACGGCTTTATCGTGAGTAGTATCCGGGACATTCCGCCCACCGATATCGAAAGCATCAGCGTATTGAAGGACGCGGCCGCCACGGCTATATACGGGGCGCAGGCCTCCAATGGCGTGATCGTGATCACAACCAGACGGCCCGAGGCCGGCAAAATCAATATCAATTATAACGCCTTCGTGCAGCGGAAGCAATTGCCTACCGACCGGCGGTACGAGGTGCTTTCCCCCTACGAGTTCGCCCTGGCGAACTACGAGAACGGTGCGATCCGCTCGGAGGCCGACGTGCGCAACTTCGAGCGCTTCTTCGGCAAATACGATGACCTCGAATTGTATAAGCAGAAGCCCCCCTCGGATTGGCAGGAAGAACTGTTTGGCGATCCCCGCCTTTCGCAGTACCACAACCTAAGCCTGAGCGGTGGATCCCAGACCACCAAGCTGAGCCTGAGCCTCACCAACAACACCGACGAGGGGCTGCTCATCAACTCCGGCTTCCGCCGCAACGCCCTCAACTTCAAACTCGAGCAGGATCTGTCCTCGCGGCTGATCTTCGAGGCGGGCGCGCGAATCACCAAGACGGTCGTGGACGGAGCGGGCACTTCCGGCTCGTCCCAGGTCCGGATCGGCGACGCGGTACAGACCCGCCCCGTGAACGGCGTAGCCGACGAGCTGGAGATCGACCTCAATACGGTGAACGAAGCCGACGACTTCCAGTCGTTTCTGCGCAGTCTGGTGAGCCCCACCGAACTCGCGAAGCAGGACTGGCGCCGCAGCACCGAGAACGACTACATCCTCAACGCCGCCCTAGCCTGGAACATCACCGATAATTTCATTGCCAAAACCACCTTCACCGGTTCCCAGAGCTTCGACGAGCGGCTGCGCTTCTACGGGCCGCTTACCGGTGAATCCTTCAATAACGGGGGCAGCCTGCCGCTGGGACAGAAGGAAAACTTCCAGCGCACTTCCTACCGGTGGTTGAATACCCTGTCCTACCGCCTC
>JBGTHX010000415.1:0-2484 GCA_041746055.1 Lewinella sp.
TGCGGAGGGCAAAGTCGGCAAAATCGGGCCGCTCGTGCAGCATCACGGTAGCGTCGGTGATGCTGCCGTAGCCCTCGTTCCAGGCGAGCCCGGAGTTCATGTGCAGCAGGTCGGCCAGCGAGATCTCACGGCGCTTGTCCTGCCACATCTCGGCAAACAAGCCCGTAATTTTTTCCGGCGGGCGCGCGGGTGCCAGGGAATCCGTCGCAGCGCGGGCCAGCCAGGTGCCGACCGCCATGCCCGTCAGCGATTTGGTCATCGACCAGCCCAGCAGGCGCGTGTTGCGGTCGTACCCGGGGGCGTAGCGTTCCGCAGCCAGTTGGCCGTCCTTGAGTACCACGATCCCGCGCGCCCCGCCCCCCGGCACCGCCTGCATACCGTAGTCCAGGGCCGCCTCCAGCGCGGCGTTGCTCGCGGGTGCGGCCTGCGGCAGGGAATCCGCCGGGATCAGGTCGGGGGCGCTCAGGTAAAAGGCCTCGGGTTCGTCGCGCCCGGCGAGGGTTTCGGTGCCCGCCGGTAGGGGAAGATCCTCCTGGTTGACGAGCACGCAGCCGCGTCCCGGCACGAAGAGCGCCTCTCGCTCCGCCAATCCGAGCAGCGAGGCCCGCACGGTATCGCCTTCCACTTCCAGTCCGTAGTACCCCAACACACTGAAGTTGAGGTCGTGGTCGCTGATCTCGTCGAGCTCGCGGTCCTGCAGGAAGTAGCAGCTGCAGGCATGCTTGGCCGCGTACCCGCCCCCGATGCTCAGCAGGGGCTGCAGCCAGAGGTAGGCGCTGAAGAGCAGCACCGCCAGGAGGGTGAGGCCTACGAGCCAGCGCTTGAGGGGGGAGGTGTGCATGGGGGGCTAAGATAGGGGCCGCTGCGCGGCTTTGGGTTCACCACGGAGGGAATCGGAGGGCTTCCCAGAGGTTCCACAGAGGGCTCGAGGTCTCTGGGCACCGGAGGTATTCAACCGCGTTTCGCCTGCTGTCTCCGTGGTACCTCAGTGTTCATCCGCTCCAAACCTCCTACCCCGACCCCGCATCAGCAACCCGCAACCCGCTACTTACCTTTACCCCATGCAGCTCCGCACCCTAGGCATCCGCCACCACGGTCCCGGCAGCGCCCGCCGCCTCCGCGACGAGCTAGACCGCTGGCAACCCGACCTGATCCTGCTCGAGATGCCCGCCGACAGCCAGCCCGCGCTGCGCCAACTCACCACCAAAGGGATGCGGCCGCCGCTCGCCCTCGTGCTCTACGATGCCAAGGATATCGAGCGGGCCAGCTTCTTTCCCTTCGCCCGCTTCAGCCCCGAATACCAGGCCGTCGCCTGGGCCGCTGAGGCGGGCATCGAGGTGCGCCCCATCGATCTGCCCGCCCGTCACTTCCTCGCGGTCCGGGAGGAGGAGCAGTTTATCCTCTTCCCCACCGAGGAGCCCGACGCCCCCTCCCTGATCCCCGGCAAGACCCGCAAGGAACTGGCCCGGCAGCTCCGCGCCGATCCGCTGGCGGTGGTAGCCGGATTGGCCGGGTACCCCGACAGCGAAAGCTGGTGGGATGCCACCCTCGAACGCACCGGTCACGCCGCCGCCGAAACTTTCAATGCCATCCTGCAGGTGGTCACCGACCTCCGCCGCACCTTCCCCGAAGCCTCGAACGACGAGAACGAACAGCGCGAAGCCTACATGCGCTCCGAGATCCGGAAGGTCGCCCGCGAAAATTATGAGCGGGTCGCGGTAGTGGTCGGTGCCTGGCACGGTCCGGCGGTGCAGGACGCCCTGGAGCGCAAGGCGAGTACCGACAAGGCCATTCTCCGCGGACTACCCAGGGTGAAGGTCAGCCAGGCCTGGGTACCCTGGTCCTTTCCGCGCCTCGCCCGCAAAGGGGGCTACGGGGCCGGCGTCACCTCCCCGGCCTGGTACGCGATGCTCTTCGACTTTCCCGACCGGGCGGTAGACCGCTGGATGGCCTCGGCCGGACAACTCCTCCGCGAAGCCGGTTTCGAGGGAAGCCCGGCCATGGCCACCGAAGCCGTCGGCCTAGCGAATACCCTCGCCACCCTCCGCGACCACGAAAGGCCCGGCATCGAGGAGCTGGAGCAGGCCGTACTCGGTACCCTGGCCGCCGGTAAGCGGGAGCGGCTGGAACTGATCCACCGCCGACTCACCGTCGGCGAAACGGTGGGCTTCGTGCCCCCGGACGTCACTACGGTGCCCTTGCTCGAAGACCTCCGCGCCGAGGTCAAGAGCACCCGTCTCAGTAAACTCTGGGAGACGGCCGGCGAGCAGTACCTGAAGGCCACCAAATCCGACCCGCGCGGCGGCATCGACCTGCGACAGCCCAACGACCTGCGCAAGAGCCACCTGCTCCACCGCCTCAATCTGCTCGATATCCGCTGGGGGAAGCTGCAGCCCGGCGGTCCCGACAGCCTCAGCAGTTTCCGGGAAGTGTGGTTGCTGGAGTGGCAGCCGGAGTTTAGTCTGCTCGTCATCGAGCGCGGCA
>JBGTHX010000416.1:0-10456 GCA_041746055.1 Lewinella sp.
TGAGCTTCCTCCGCCGTGATGGCAGCGAACTGCCGGTGCTGCTCTCGGCCTACGCCCGGGAGGATGCGGGGGATGCGCACGGGCTGGTGAGTCTGGTGGTCACCAACTTCTCCGACCGTAAGCAGTACGAAAAGGAACTCCTGAAGGCGCGGCAGGCGGCCGAGTCCTCACTCGAGGCGAAGACCTCTTTCCTGTCTACCATCAGCCACGAGGTACTCACCCCCCTGAATGCCATCATCGGCACGGCCGACCTGCTGAGCGTAACGGAGCTGGATCCACACCAGGAGAGGCTGCAGCAAATCATGGTGGAGTCCGGCAATCACCTGCTCTCCCTCTTCAAGAATATCCTTATCGTAGCCCGCAACGGGCTGGAAGGACTGGAGGTGAACCTCACCGAATTCTCGGCCCGGCGGATGGTGAACGCCATCATCGACAGCTACCGCTACGGCAGGCCGGACGAGTCGGTCACCTACGAGGTGCAGGTGGACGAGGACGTTCCCGACCTGCTGCTCGGCGACGTCACGTTGCTCACCCAGGTGATGACCAACCTGATCAGCAACGCGACGAAATTCACCCGCGGCGGGCGGGTTTCGGTACGGGTAGACTGTCTTAAACCGGTCAGTGAACAGGAGTACCTCATCCGATTTTCCGTCACCGACAACGGCATCGGCATCCCCGAGGCCAATCTACCCGCGCTCTTCGAGCCGTTCAGCCAGGCCAATCGCGACGTTCACCTGGAATACGGCGGGTCGGGTCTCGGCCTCTCCATTTGCGAAAATATTCTGTCGGCTTTCCAGAGCCGGCTGCAAGTCGAAAGCTCGGTGGGCCACGGCTCCCGCTTCTGGTTTGATATAGCCCTGCCGCGGGTGGAGATCCAGCCTTCGAACGGGGGCAGCGTGGGAGAACTCCCGGTAATCGGCCACGGGCGGGTGCTCATCGTGGAGGATAATCCCACGAACTCCTTCCTGGTGGCGCGGTACCTGCGCCGGTGGCAGGTAGACTTCGAGCTGGCCACGAACGGAAAAAAGGCCCTGCAGATGGTTACCGACCAGGGCTTTGATCTCGTGCTGATGGACCTGAAGATGCCCGTGATGGACGGCTACACTTCCGCCCGGGAAATTCGTAAGTTGCCCTCGCCTAAGTCCGATGTACCCATCATCGCCTTCTCCGCCAGTGCCCGTACGGCCATGACCGACCGGATGCGGGACGCGCACATCGACGGATTCACCCTTAAGCCCTTTGACCCGCGGCAGTTGCACGCCATACTGCTTCGCTTTTTATCCCCATCACCCATGAATTTTTCGGAACTGCGGGATGCAATGGATCACGATCCGGAAGAACTGAATTCCTTCTCGGCCATCCTGCGCAGGGAGCTTACCACCGCGGCCGAAGACCTTCGCGTGGCCTTCGAGCGGAACGACGCCGATCGCGTTGCCGACCTGAAGCACAAGCTCAAGACCAGCCTGCAATTGCTCGAAGCCCATACCCTTAAACAGGACCTTCAGCAGGCCGTGGAGGACATGCGCGCCGGACGGCCCACCGCGAATGGGGTCGAAACCGTTATCGTAGAGGAGATGCTGCACCTGACCCGCCGGCTTTCGCGCGAGCGTTGGTAATTAGTCCAGGTCCCGCCCCTTCATGGCGGCCGCTACGTTGCGGTCGAGCGCTTCGTGGGCCAGGGGCTCGGTGAAGGTATTGAGTTCTTCGAGGCGGTGATTGATCTCGTCCTTGTCATCCCCCTCCACGCTGCCGGCCAGGGCATCGACGAAGTGACCGATCTCGCTGACCTGTCCTGCCGTCAGCCAGTCGGCGTTCTGCCGCAGGAATTTTCGGGCGCTCAGGAGCACGTTATTGGCCTCCGTACGGGCCTCGGAAAGGGCGCGGGCCTCCATATCCGACTCGGCGTGCTTAAGGCTGTCCATGAGCATCAGCGCCATTTCCTCCTCACTGATCCCGTACTGCGACTTGATTGTCACGCTCTGTTCGGTGCCGCTGCGGTGCTCCGTCGCCTTCACGCGCAGGATACCGTCGGCATCCAGGTAGAAGTGGATCTCGTTCTGCGGGATGCCGGCCGGCATGGGCGGAATGTTCTCCAGCACGAATTCGCCCAGCTTGCGGTTATCCGCCACCATGTCGCGCTCGCCCTGGTAGACGGCTACCTTCAGTTTGACCTGTCCGTCCACGCTCGTGGTGTACTTACGGCCCACCTTCGTGGGTACCTTGGAGTTGCGGGGGATGATGGGGTCCATCAGTCCGCCGACCGTCTCGATCCCCAGGCTGAGCGGGGTGATATCGAGCAGCAGCACGTCCTTCTGATTGCCGGCGAGCACGTCGGCCTGGATGGCGGCGCCGAGGGCGACCACCTGGTCGGGATCGAGGCTGTCGTTGACCGGTTTGCCGAAAAATTCACTCACCTTCTGCTTCACGAGGGGGACACGGGTGCTGCCGCCTACCATGATGATGTGGTCGATGGCCTCCTTGTCCAGCTTGGCGTCCTTCAGGGCGCGGGCGCAGGATCCGAGGGTTCGCTCCACCAGGGGGGCCAGGAGATTCTCGAGCTCCCCGCGGGTGAGACTGAGCACCTTGCCGTCGAAGTCGGCGGTGAACAGCTTTTCGCCGGACAGGGATTTCTTGGCCCGTTCCGCTAGGAGGCGAATGCCGCCGCGCAATTCGGGCGTATCCAGATCGAGCTGGTAGCCGGTACGCCAGTGGTCGACGATGGCCTGGTCGAAGTCGTCGCCGCCGAGGAAGGTATCTCCATTGGTGGACAGCACCTCGAAGATGCCCTGCTCGATCCGGAGTAGGGAGACATCGAAGGTGCCTCCCCCGAGGTCGTAGACGGCGATGGTGCGGCCCTCGTCCTGGTCGGTAAGCCCGATCCCGTAGGCCAGGCTGCTGGCGGTGGGCTCATTGACGATACGGAGCACGTCGAGGCCGGCCAGGCGGCCCGCGTCGCGGGTCGCCTGCCGCTGGGCGTCGTTGAAGTAGGCGGGTACGGTGATTACGGCACGGCTGACGGTGGTACCCAACTCGGCCTCGATACGGGCCTTGAGGGCCTTGAGGATCTCGGCCGACAACTCGATCGGGCTGTAGTAGCGTTCGCGGCCGTCGGTGCTGGGCACGGCCACCTTGACCAGCCGGTCCTCGTCCTCGTCGATGATCCGGTAGCCGAATCGGTCCTTGACGCCGGTCAGGTCGCGGAAGCTTTTGCCCAGCAGCCGTTTGACGGAATAGATGGTGCGTTCGGGGTCGGACTCCAGGTAGGCCTTGGCGCCCTCTCCTACTTCGGCGGAGCCGTCGCCACGGAAGTGGACTACGCTCGGCACGAGTACACTCTTCCCGTCGGGGCCGGCAACGGCTATAGCGCGGCCGCCGACGACGTGGGCAACCAGGCTGTTGGTGGTGCCGAGGTCGATGCCTACGATCATTTCGCCCGCCGAAGAGACGGCTTCCGCTTCCTTCACTTTACCTGCCTGCAGGTCGATGCTGTACTTTGCCATAGCTACCTATACGCCGCAGGGCGGGCCCGGGTTGGGTAGTTGGGCGGCTGCTGTATATTGCCGCTAAAACCCAAGCCATGTTAGTAAGCATCAATCCCGACAATCCCCAGCCCCGCCTCATCAAGCAAATGGTTGACATCCTGGAAGAGGGAGGCGTCATCATCTACCCCACCGATACCGTCTACGGCATCGGCTGCGACATCACCAACAAGAACGCGGTGGAGCGGGTAGCACAGATCCGCGGGATCGATCCTAACAAGGCCATGTTCAGCTTTATTTGCCAGGACATCAGTCAGGTCACCGAATATTCGGCGACCATCAACAACGACATCTTCCGGGTGATGAAGCACAACCTCCCCGGCCCCTTCACCTTCATCCTGAGGTCGAACAACCGGACCCCCAAGGTGCTCAAGAACCGCAAGGAGACGATCGGCGTACGCATCATCGACAATAACATCGTCGACGCCCTCGTACGCGGGCTCGGCCGTCCCATCCTCACCGCCAGCGTGAAGCACGATGACGAGGTGATGGAATACTACACCGACCCCCACGAGATCGCTTCCGTATTCGGCAAGCGCGTGGACGCCATCATCGACGGCGGACCGGGCGGCAACGAGGCCAGCACCATCATCGACTGCACCGGCGAGGAAGCCCTGCTGCAGCGGGAGGGCGCCGGGGTGCTCAAGTAGCTCAATGAAACCCATCTTTCTCTGCCTTGCCCTGTTCCTCTGCACCTGCGTCCGCGCCCAAACGGGCATCGTTAGGGGTAACGTACTCGACGCGAGCGACGGAGCCCCGATCGCCTTCGGCAACGTACGGCTGGAAGGTCCGGGCGGCAGCCTGGCCGGGGTAAATACCGACGCCGACGGCTTCTTTGCCTTCGCTGACCTGACGCCCGGTGACTACCGGGTGGTAGCCACCTACGTGGGCTACGACAGCACCCTGGTAGAGGTCAATCTGGCGGTAGCCAACGAGATCGAGTACCTGCGCCTGCTGCTCGAACCCGCGGGAGTGAACCTGACCGCCGTGAACGTGAGCGCGCGGCAGCAGCGGCAGCGGGAAGATGTTTCCGTGAGCCGGGTAACCCTACTGCGCACCGATATACTGGAACTCCCCTCGGTGGGCGGCACCCCCGATCTGGCGCAGTACCTGACGGTGCTGCCCGGCGTCGTGAGCAGCGGCGACCAGGGCGGACAACTCTACATCCGCGGCGGTAGTCCGGTACAGAACAAGGTCCTGCTGGACGGGATGACGATCTACAATCCTTTCCACAGCATCGGCCTGTTCTCGGTCTTCGAGACGGAAGCCATCGGCGTGGCGGAGGTACACACCGGCGGCTTCAACGCGGAGTATGGCGGGCGGATCTCGGCCATCGTGGACCTGCAGACGCGGGAGGGGAACAAGCGGCGGCTGGCCGGCCTGGCCTCCGTAAGTCCCTTTCAGGCGAAGGCGCTGGTGGAGGGACCGATCCGGCCGCTCGGCGAATCCGGCAGCAGCATCTCTTTCCTGCTCACGGGCAAGCAGAGTCTGCTCCCGCAGACCAGTCCGGCGCTGTACGGCTACGCCGTGCAGGACAACTTCTTCGATGCCGGCGAAGACACGACGGCCACCGAAGGGCTGCCCTACCACTACCGCGACCTGTACGGCAAGGTGACCCTGGCCGGCGGCAACGGCTCGCAACTGGACCTCTTCGGCTTCAACTTCACCGACGATTTTTCCGTGGCGGGACTGGCCGCGCTCGACTGGTCGAACAGCGGTGGCGGTGGCCGCTTCACGCTCGTACCCCCGAGCAGCGACGTGGTGATCGACGGGGTGGTCAGTGCCAGCTCCTACGCCATCAACCTGCAGGAGGGCGACCGGGGGCCGCGGAGCAGCGGGATCGACAATTACACCGCGCGGCTGGACTTCACCTATTTCGGGGCGCGGCAGCAGATCAGCTACGGATTCGAATTCAACGGGGTGAATACCGACTTTACCTTCCGCAACGCCAGCGGCGTGACCTTCCGGCAGGCCGACTTCACCTCGGAACTGAACGGCTTCGCCAAGTACAAGCGCACCATCGGCCACCTGATCGTGGAACCGGGTCTGCGGCTGCAGTACTACGCCTCCCTCAACACCTTCTCCCCCGAACCGCGGCTTGGGCTCAAGTACGCGGTCACCGACGCGGTTCGTCTCAAGGCGGCCGGGGGACTCTACAGCCAGAACCTGATCGCCACCCAGAATGACCTGGACATCGTGAATTTCTTCCAGGGGTTCCTGGTGGGGCCGGGGAGTAGCGTGGCGGGCGCGGAAGACAACCTCCAGCGGGCGGTGCACGCCGTCGGCGGACTGGAGGTGGAGGCCAGCGAATACCTCACCTTTAACCTGGAGGGCTACTACAAAGGCTTCACCCAGCTGCTGGAACTGAACCGGGATAAGCTGCTGGCCACCGACCCCGACTTCGTCGCGCTCACCGGCGCGGCCTACGGGGGAGATATTTCCGCGGAGTACCGGCGCAAGGGGCTGCGGCTGGCCGGCAACTACAGCCTGGGGTACGTGACCCGCACCGATGAGACCGCGACCTACCCCACCAGTTACGACCGCCGCCACACGGTGAACGTTTACGGCAGCCTGGCCTTCGGCGCGGAGCGGGCGTGGCAGGCCGGTTTCCGCTTCGCCTTCGGCTCGGCCTTCCCCTTTACCCAGACGCTGGGCGTCATCGAGGATCCGGGGCTGGGCCGCAATCCCGTACTGGCCGACGTACTCACCGGCAACGGCTCGCTCTCGGTGCTCCTGAGTCCGGACCGCAACGGCGGCCGCCTGAGCGACCTGCACCGGCTCGACTTGAGCCTGAGCCGGAAATTCACCTTCGGGGAAACTACCCGCCTCGAAGTGAGTGCGAGCGTGACCAACGCCTACAACCGGGAAAATATATTTTACGTAGACCGCATCAGCGGTGGGCGGGTGACTCAACTGCCGGTCCTGCCGGCCCTAGCGGCGACCTTTTACTGGTAGCTCAGATCTCCTCCTGGTCCCAGTCGGTGCCGCCGACGTAGATCAGAATGAGACCCACGATCACCATCATCAGGCGAATAAAGAAGGAAGTGCCGGCCCCGAGGGCGTACAGCCAGGTAAGGAAGAAGATGTCGACCCCGACGTAATTCAGCAGCAGGGAGATGAGTCCGAGCAGGAAGAGGACGAAACCCGCGATCGTGATGGCGGTGGCGTGTTGGAGCATGGCGCGCGTTTGGAAGGAAACTACCCGGGGGGGGCGGGTGTTGTCGCAACAAGGGTAATATTGCCCCGTAAACGACCTTGCCGTGCCCGAAGTAAAGCTCATAGAATGTCCGCGCGATGCCATGCAGGGTCGTCACGAGTTCATCCCCACCGCGGTAAAGGTGGACTACCTGCAGGGGCTCCTGGCCTGTGGGTTCGATACGCTGGACTTCGGCAGCTTCGTCTCACCCAAGGCCATCCCCCAGATGCGCGACACCGCCCGGGTGGTGGAACGACTGGACCTGAGCGCTACCGATACCAAGCTGCTGGCCATCGTGGCCAACCGCCGCGGCGCCGAGGCGGCGCTCGCCCACGAGCAGATCGATTACCTGGGTTACCCCTTCAGCGTCAGCGAAACCTTCCAGCTCCGCAACACGAACGCCACCCTGGCCGACAGTCTCGACCGGGTAAAGCGGATCCAGGAACTCACCCTGGCCGCCGGCCGGCGCATGGTGGTGTACCTGAGCATGGGCTTCGGCAATCCCTACGGCGACCCCTGGAACGCCGAGGTGGTGGAGCAGTGGGTGGATCGGCTCTCCCGCCTCGACATCGGCATCTTCCAGCTTTCCGATACCATCGGGGTAAGCTCCCCGGCCAGCATCAGCTACCTCTTTTCCAGCCTCATCCCCCGCTACCCGCAACTGGAGATCGGTGCCCACCTGCACACCACCCCGCACACCTGGAGGGAGAAGGTAGAGGCGGCGGCCGAGGCGGGGTGCCGCCGATTCGACGGGGCGATCCGCGGCTTCGGCGGCTGTCCGATGGCCCGTGACGAGCTCACCGGCAATATGCCCACGGAGCACCTCGTTGATTATTTCGGAAGCCCGGCCACGGGGGTGGACCCGGACCGCTTCGCCCGCTCCCTGGATGCCTCGCTTCAAGTGTTCCAGTAAGCCGCGCGGGAATTCTTACCTTTACTACTGCCCCTATGCGCTATCTCCTCCTCAGTCTATTCGTCTCGCTGGCCGCCATGGGCCAGGCCCAGACCGGCTACACCCAGGTAGACGGTAAGTATTACCCCTACGCCCTGGATGACTGCGGGGACACCATCATCATCGCCCAGCTGAACGAGATGTCGATCAGCTCACCCGAATTCTTCGACTCCGAAGAGGAGTACAAGCTCTACCGCCGCTACCGCATTTACGCCCAGCGCGCCTACCCCTACGCCGTCGACGCCATCCGGATCTTCCGCGAAACGGAGTACATGACGCAGAACATGAATAACCGCGACCGCCGCCGCTACATCAAGCGCCTGCAGAAGGAACTCGAGGACAAATTCGAGGAGCCCCTCAAGAAAATGTCCAAGACCCAGGGTAAGGTGCTCATCGCCATGATCGAGCGCGAAACCGAGGAGCCCATATACGACCACATCAAGGACCTCCGCGGCGGCCTCACCGCCCGCTACTGGGCCACCCTCGCCAGCTTCTACGGCCACAAGCTCAAGGACAAGTACGAGATCGGCGACGACCGCATACTCGACTCCGTGCTCGACGATTTTGACGTGAGCTACGAGCTGCCCGAGCGGCAGGTGCGGCGGTAAGGGATGTACGATTTACAATTGACCATATACAATTGGGCTGCCGCTGTTGCTGATGCGCGGTCGGGAGGGGATTTACGAAGTACCAAGTACGATTTACCCTATACCATAGGGCTGCCGCTGTTGCAATCCACCCGGAAGATGACCGTGGATTGAGGGGGCTAAAATTTCAAATTTCAGATTTCAAATTGGGCTGCCGCTGTTGCAGGGGGGATTTACCAAGTACCATGTACAAATTACCATTTACCATTGGGCTGCCGCTGTTTCGCGTGCCACGAGCGTAGCGAGCATAGCCGCAAATTGTAAATGCTCAATTGTAAATTTTAAATCGATCCCCGCCAGTCAAGACCAAATTTCCGGCGCTCATCATCCCCTGGGCCACGAGCGCAGCGAGCAGAGCCGCAAATTGTAAATGGTATATTGTATATCGTAAATTGTAAATTCCTACTCCTCCCAAATCCGGATATCCTCAATCAAAAACTCCAGCGGAGTATCGGCGGGTACCAGCGTATCGCCGTTCGGGGCGGCGAGTCCGGCGGGGCCGTAGGCCAGGTCGCTGGGGGTGAGAATACGGAGGCGTGATCCGGGGCGGACACGCTGCAGGGCCAGGTTCCAGGCGGGGATGAGGTCGCCTACGCGGAAGCGGAGGGGGTCGGCGCGGCGGCGGCTGCTGTCGAATTCGGTCCCATCGAGAAACTGCCCGGTGTACTGTACGGTGACGATGTCGCCTTCCTGGAGCATATTGAACTCCCCTTCCTGTAGGATCTCGTAGAAGTAGCCTTCGCGGGCCGCCTGTACGTCGTAGTTGCGGTCAATCGCGCGGTTGATGATGGCGTTGCGCTGCCGGCCGGCGAGGTCGTCGGACGGACTGAGCTCGGTGATCAGCCGCTCCTCGATGGCGGAGCGCTCGGCCGCGGGGCGGGGCGGTTCTTCCGGGGCTGAGTCGGCGGGGCCGCAGGTGCAGAGGAACAATAGCAGAAGCAGGGGAAGCAGGCGCATACCGGGGCGTTTTGCGGCTAAAGTATAACACCCGCCGGGCCGCGAGCGTTGGGATGCCAAACTCCTCCCCAACCATGGCTATGCGTACCGGATCCGCCCTGCTGCTCTTGCTCGTTGTCCTGGGCACCTGCGCCCCCGCCCCCGACGTCCGCGAAGAGACGGACGACCAGGGGTACCGCACGGAATACCAGGTCGACGCCGGGTCCGGAGAACGGAGCGGGCCCGCCCGCCGCTACGATCCCGAAGGCCGCCTGGTCGCCGAGGAGCAGTACACCGCCGGCCAGCTCGACGGCGCCCGCACCGCCTACTACCCCGACGGCAAGCCAGAACTCGTGGAGAGCTACCGCGCCGGGCAATTCCACGGGCCATACACCACCTACGATTCCCTCGGTAACCTCAAATTACGGGGCGAATACCGCGACGGCAGCATGGCCGGCAACTGGAGCCGCTACTGGCCCAACGGCACCGTGCGGGACGAGGTGGCCATGGCCGACAACCGCGAGAACGGCCCCTTCCGGGAATGGTACGACAACGGGCAGCCCGCCGCCGCCGGTACCTACCGGAACGGTAAGGAGCAGGGGACGCTGTGGCAATTCGATGAGTCCGGGCAGCTGACGACCGTCCGCCACTGCGAGAACGGCACCTGCAGTGCCCTGTGGCGCAGCGAGGACGGCGGCGATCCCCCCCACCCCGCCCCCGACATGACGCGCCCGGCCGACGCGGAAGCCACGAACTGACCCGCCGGGGCATCCCCCTGACGTACCTTGTCCACCATGCGCGTATCCGTTTTTCTTTGGTTGCTGTTCCTCGCCCTACCCGCCGCGGCGCAGGTCGGTGGCATCTCGGCCTACGAATTCCTGAACCTGCCGCAGTCGGCCTCCCTGACCGCCCTGGGCGGCCACTCCATCGCCATGATGGACGACGACCTCACGCTGACGGCCCGCAACCCCAGTCTGCTCAACCCCGCCCTCGACGGTGCCCTCACCCTGAGCCACGCCTTCCTGCCCGGCGGCATCAACCACAGCTACCTCTCCTACGCCCGCCACCGGGCGGACCTGCGCACCACCTTCGCCGGCGGGCTGCAGTACGTAGGCTACGGGGACCTGGTGCGGCGCGACCCGACCGGACAAAACCTGGGCGACTTCTCGGCCAGCGACTACGCCCT
>JBGTHX010000417.1:0-2197 GCA_041746055.1 Lewinella sp.
GATATTCTCGGCTTCCTCCTGTTTCCACTGCTTGGCTACGTCCTTGCCCTTCTCGAACTTTTCGTTGTACATCTTCTTCAGCCGGTCGGTGTCGAAGTCAAGAAAGGTGCCTCCGGTGCCGAAGTGCTTTTTGAAGACCTCCCCGAGGGCGTAGGTGCTCGCGCCGTTCAGGGCGGCGGTGGTCACGCCACCGATCACGGTGCCGATGCCCGGGATGAGCTTGATGAGGCTGCGGGCGCCGGCCTTGGTCATGGCGCTGGTGGTGAGGGAGGTGACGAGGGCCTTGCCCTGGGTCTCCGCGAAGTCGATGTTGTAGACGCGGCAGAGCTGGCGGATCATGTCGAGCTGCAGGGCGGAGACGGCAAAGATATCAGCCACCGGCAGGGGAATGACGTAGCTGGCGCCCATGCTCCAGATGACGTGGTTGCGGATGATGGTGCCGGCGTGGGCGTCCTTGTCGCTCTTCTGGTCGGGCGTCATGAGGGAGTCTTTTAGTGACTTTTTGGCGTAGTCGGTTATCTTCTTGCGCATGGCGATTAAACGCGTCTTGCCTGCCTAAGTTAAGCCGGGATGCGGAGAAGCAGCGACGGATCGACGGACGGTAGCGGGCCGCCGATGAACGCTGGCGCGAATCGGTTCGTTATCCTCCCAAATCTTACTGCATGATCCCCCGCAACGATCACCTCTGGATCGGTCTGGCCGTCTCCTTCTTTGTTACCCTGGTCTCCTACTTCCTACTGTTGCAGCTGGGCGACTGGTTTTCGGCCGGCGCCGGGCGGGAGATCAGCTTCCGGCCACGTACCCTGGCCTTGATCGCGATCTGCATCAATGTGCTGCCGATGAACGTCTTCCGCCGCACGTACCGACACCGCGCCCTTAAGGGACTCATCATCGGCGTTATGGTGCTGGCCGCGGGCTGGTTCTTTTACTACGGGCGCGAGCTGCTCAACGGCTAGAACTGCTCCAGGCGCTGCGGTTGCAGCCGCCCTTCGAGGGGTTGCAAGCTTTGAAAGGCCTTGTAATTGGTCAGGTCGTGAAGGCTCGGCACCAGTGATACGTAGCCGTCTTCCAGGGCGTAAGCATCGGTATCGGTGCGGTCATCCTCGTTGACGAAGCGACCGGTGAGCCAGAAGTAAGGCCGGCCCCGTGGATCTTCCGCCCGCACGTACTCTTCCACCCAGCGGGCTTCGGCCTGGCGGCAGACCCGCAGTCCCTTGATCTCACCGGCCGGCAGGTCGGGAATATTGACGTTGAATAGGCTGCCTTCGGCCATGCCGTGGGTCAGCACGAAGTCGATTAGGTGGCGGACGTAGGGCAGGCAGGGGGAGAAATCCGCGTCGGCCCGGTAATTCAGGAAGCTGAAGCCGATGCTCGGAATGCCCTCCAGGCTCGCCTCCATGGCGGCGGAGAGGGTGCCGCTGTACAGGATATTGATGGCCGCATTGCTGCCGTGGTTGATGCCCGACAGACAAAGGGCGGGGGTGCGGCCATTGAGCAGGACGCTCTTGGCCAGCTTCACGCAGTCTACCGGCGTGCCGCTGCATTCGTAGGCTTCCACGTCGGGCCCCAGGGCCTGGCTCTCCCGCACGAATATGGGTACACTGATCGTGATGGCGTGGCCCTGGGCCGACTGGGGGCTGTCGGGGGCCACGACTACGACGTCCCCGAATTCCTTGGCGACGGTGACGAGGGCGGCGATACCTCCGGCGGTGATGCCATCGTCGTTGGTAACCAGAATCAGGGGGCGGGGCATAGGAGCATTTTTACAGGGGGTAGGGTAGTCGGTTCCAACGGCTCAGTCGGGGGGAGGGTTGCCGGCGGGGGCTGCTATCTTCGCGATATGCCGTCCGAAATTCCCTGGTACCGCCGAGTCCGCGTGCAGGCCCTCGCGCTCTTCGTGTTTAGTTGCCTGCTGTACGCCAACACCCTGGGACATGATTTTACCCTCGATGATGCCATCGTGATCACGGACAATACCGTGGTGCAGCGCGGCATTGCGGGCTGGTCGGATCTCTTTACCCACGATACCTTTTACGGCTTTTTCGGGGAGCAGGACCGGGCGTCACTGGTGGCCGGCGGTCGTTACCGGCCGCTCACGCCGGCCCTGTTCGCGGTGGAGCAGCAGATCAGCCGGGGGCCTTTCCTGCCGCACCTGCTCAACGTGCTTTGGTACGCGGGCCTGGTCGTAGTGGTGTTC
>JBGTHX010000418.1:0-3715 GCA_041746055.1 Lewinella sp.
GTAGGTGAGTTTCGCCTTTTGGGGACGGCTGTTGGGATTGCATACGTAGGTATCACTGTGGTACACACTCAGCTGGTGGCGGGATTTACCCGTAGCCCGTTCAAAACTCTCGATCTCCGCATCGGTGAGGTAGAAGCGTACGGCGCTCTGCCGGTTCCTTCGGTAGGCCTCCGCCTCCAGTTTGTAGGTTTTATCCAGGAAAATGCCGCCGGCGCAGCGATTCTTACCCGTGCCCGCCGTGAGGATCTCGACGGTGGAGCATTTGAAGGTCTGGGCGCTCCGGCTTTCGAAGGCGGCGATCACCTGCTTGCCGTCGGGGGTGGTGAACCAGGCCGATTCGTTGCCCTGTACCCGGCGGGAGGCGGCGGCGGGCTCGGTCGCGATGCCGGGGTGGCGGGCGGTCACTTCTACGTCGGTGAAGCTGAAGCTGTAGGCCGTCCCGACGAGGACGTCATTGCGCCAGCGCCAGCCGAGATAGAAGACCGTGCCCTCCAGGAATGCCGGGAGAACCGCATTGAAGGTGCCCGAGGCGTACACGCCGCCGGTGCCTACGAAGGGGGCAAAATCCGGAAAATCCACCCAGTGCTCGCCGTCGTAGGAGTAGGCCAGGCTGCCGTAGTCAAAGGGCACGGGGGCCGTCAGGGCATCGGGCGTGGCATCCACTTCACCGCCCGCTTTCCAGTCGAAGCTGAGGTTCACGGTGTGCAGGCCGCGGGCATCGATGCGGGGGGAGGAAAGGATCACGTCATCCCCTACTTGGTCGTTGCCCACGTAGGTAGGCGTGGGCAGCACGCCGGCCAGGGCCGCAGGACTTATCACGGCGCCGTGCAGCACGGAGGCGTACCAGGAGTTGGTGCCGTTGTCCACGAACGAGGTGACGCTCCAGCCGCCGGGCAGCGCGGCATTGCGCATGCCGTTGGCCAGCAGGGTCTCGGTGCCGTTCCCGACTTCCAGCTGGACGTCGTCATCCATGATGGTGATCACGTGGGGGCTACCCTCCCCGAGGCTCAGCACGATGGTCTCGTCCCCCTCCACGGTGACGTCGTCGAAGATCTCGACGAGGAAGCGGTGGACGGCAAAGCCCTTGCCCTTCGTGAAGAACTGTTCGTTCCGGATCTCGTAGTCGACGCCGCGCTTGGCGGTACCGCCGGTGCGTACGTATCCGTCCTCGGTCACGCCGGCCTCGACCTCAAGGATTTTGCTGGTTGAGCAGTCCAGATCTCCACCAATCACCCGCTCGCTCACGAAGGAAACCGGAGTGGTGAAGGCGGCCACCTGGGCACAGTTGAAGGCATCGCCCACACCTACGCCGTACCAGGCATTGGTCACGGACTCCTGGTAGGTGCCGCAGGCGCCGCCGCCAGCCTCGTCCATGCTCCGGGCAAAGGCGATCGAGGCCGCGCGGGCCTCCATAAAGGTGGCATTGGGGGTGAGCAGCAGCAGGGTACCGTAGGCGATGCGCTCGGAGACCTCGAAGCCGAGGCCGGTCACGTCGTAGTTGTCGCCCTTGTCGTTGGTGCCCGCCTGGCCCGCGGTGAGCAGGAAGAACCACTTGTTAAGCACGCCGGAGTTGGTGTGTACGCCGCACTGGTCGTTGGCCAGCGTGGGGCTGCAGCCCTCCTGGCTTACCCAGAAGGCGCCGTCGTAGGTGTCGGGGTCACCGGCCCGGTTGGGCTCGTCCATGTAGCGGAGCGCCGCCCAGCCGGCCGCGGGGTACTGCACGCCGCCGTCGGATTCGGTGATCTGCTCGCCGATGGCGAAGGGGTCAGTGCGCTCGGCGAAGGCCGGGTCCACGGCCCGGACCGCGTAGGCCTCGATGGCTGCACCCCAGATGTCGCTGAAGCCCTCGTTCATGGCGCCGGACTCGTTGGCGTACACCAGGTCGGCCGTGTGGCTGCACACCGCGTGGCCGATCTCGTGGCCGCAGACGTCCAGGCTCATCAGGGGCGCGAAGGTGCCGTCGGGGTTCACGCCGCCCTGGTAGCTGCCGTCGCCGTAGGTCATGGCCGTACCGTTCCAGAAGGCGTTGTCGTAGGCAACGCCGTAGTGCAGGAAGCTCTTGATGGCCACGTCGTTGTCGTCGTAGCTGCGCCGCCCGTGCACGTCCAGCCAGTAGTCGTACACCATCTGGGTGCCCCAGTGGGCGTCCCAGGCGATGTCGTCGTTCTCGGCCTCGTTGAAGCCGCCGCGCTTGTGCTCGGCCAGCGTCCAGTTCAGGTCGTCGTCGGTAAAGGCCTTACCCTGGGCGTAGAGGGCCGGCAGGGACAGCGGGATCCCGCCGAGCCCGTTGAGGTCGTAGGTCTCCAGGCCGCCGCCGCGGGTATCATCGCGGAGTACGTACAGGGGTCCGGCCGCGGGCAGGTTGGTGCGGCTGTCGAGCAGCGGCAGCCCGTTGTAGGGGTCGGTGCCGTCGGTCTGCCGGTCTACGAAGATGGTGCGGGTACCGGCGTAGCGGGTCTCGACCTCGATCGGCTCCGAGACGTGCTTGATGATCGGGTTATTGAGCATGATGGCCCCGGTGTGGGCGTTCACGTAGATCCAGGCGCGGCTGAGCGGATCACTGGCATAAACATTGAACTTCCAGGCCAGGCCGGGGTCGACGGCGCGGGTGGCGTAGTCGTCCACGATCACCAGTTCGCCGCCGGGCTGTACCTCGGCCAGTTCGGCATCGACGTGGGCGAGGAACTCGGCCGCCCAGGCGAAGCGCACGTAAGTATCCTCGATGTACTCCCAGGCGTACTGCCGGGCGCCGACCGACTCCAGCGCCCGCCGCAGGGCGGCGTCGCGGTCGAGGGTCGGATGGATGTCGAGCTGGTCGACGGCGTAGTGCTCGCTGCTCACCAGCTGGAGCTCGTCGCCGCGGTACACCGCGTTGTAGCGGCCGTGCTCCACGGGGACGCCCCGGTACACCTCCTGGTAGCGCTCTACCCGGAGGCCGGACTTATCGCGGGTGGTGTGCCGGAGGGCGGCGACCGCCGAGGACCGGTCCAGTTGGTACAGGTCCCCGATCAGGTCGGCGGCCGGCCGCTTGCGGGCCCGGGCTTCGTCACTGAGGCGGATGATGGCGGGGGTGCCCCGTTCGGCGCTCATTACGACCTCACTCACTTCCGGCCGCTGCGCCAGCTGGCGGTAGGCATCGGAGGTACGGGAAATCTGGGACTGAGCGGTGAGGGGGGAAAGAAGGCCGAGGGCGCAGATCGTCAGCAGCGCCCCTGGTGAGGGTAGAATTGAAGGCATGTGGCTGGGTTTGTTGAATATGGTAGAGCCGGGCCGCAAGGGAACCGGGGAAAGACGAATCAGGGGCCGCCCACAGGCGCCCGCCAAGTATGTACGGTAGCCGACATTGATCCGGTTTCAGGCTCCCCCAGAAAATTTTGAAATTATTGCCCGGCGCCACATTATCAGGCGCCGCACCACCGGCCGGCCAAATGCCGCTTCCCTAATGCGGTCGGACCCCGAAAATTATATCTTACTGCATATCAGTAAGTTGTGCATTTTTCACCTGCGCAACCCCCCTTTTTGCGCGGGAACGCAGGTGCGGAAACTGTCCTTTTAAGGGCCGGGGACCTGCGGGATATTTGCCCTCACACCACCCACCTGATGACCCATACTTCCTACAACACTTATTTGGCCGCCTGCCGTGGCGGACTTCGCGCGGCCGTACGCCTCGGCTCTCCCCGCCTGCGCAACTGCTCCGGCCTCGGCATCTGCGACC
>JBGTHX010000419.1:0-27667 GCA_041746055.1 Lewinella sp.
TGTCCGTCACGGTAGCATACAGGCGGGAGACAAAGTGCTGCAGCAGCGGATCCTTGGGATCCACCCGTACTTCCTCGCTTTCGGTCCGCAGGAGGATGGAATCGAAGTAGTTGTTGATCTTCCAGACCCGCATCGGCACCTGCGGACCCGCCTCCATGATCATGGCGCGCTGTTCGGCCGTGAAGGGCGTGCCCGGCAGGCCACGCGTGACGCTGCAGCTCACAAGTAGCAGGCAGAGGAAGCCGAAGAAGCAGTTACGTACACTCATGGCGCGGAAAGCTTTGGCGGGAACGCGGGTGCGAAGGTTAATTACGGAACGAAACCAGCTCAATATCGAAAACCAGATCGACATCGGGGCAAATCCCGTAATTGCCGAACTGGTCCTGCTGTCCGCGCGAGCCGTAAGCCAGATCGGAAGGAATAAGGAGACGGATGGTACCGCCCGTACCGATGAGGGGCACGCCGAGCTGCCAGCCTTCGATCACGCCGCGCAGCGGGAAGGTGGCGGGGCCGGACGCAGTGGTGGTCTGGTCAAAGACCTCGCCGTCGGTGGTATAGCCCACGTAGTTGGCGGTTACAGTACTAGTCAGCACGGGCTTCTCGACCGAGCCGGAGTCGGCGATGTAGTACATCAGACCGGTATTATTCAGTTCGGTATAGGTGAAGGTGTCCGCGGCGGCGAACTCCTGCAGCGTAGGATAAGTAGTCAGGCACTGGTCCTGGGTGATCTGGTCGTCGTCGTTACCGGAGCATCCGGTAAGGAAGGCCAGGAGGGGGAGGAGGAAGGACAGGGATCTTGCAAACATGGTAGTTGGTTTAATTGGGGTGACAAAGGTAACCGACGAGACGCCCAGTTGGTATCCGGTCGTTGGTCCGCAACGGTAAGAAGAGAGATTATTTAGGGTTGGGAATACCTTCCGACACCCCACCGCTCCAACCCGCTTAGCTCGCCATGTACTCCCAGGCCGTCTGGTAGGTGCCCTGCCGCTCCACGTAGTCCAGGAAGCCGGCGAAGAAGCGATCATTCCCGATGGTGGCACTGTCGCCGATCACCACCAGCTGCAGCTTGGCCCGGGTGAGTGCCACGTTCATCCGCCGGTAATCAGATAAGAAGCCGATCTCCGAGCGGGTGTTGCTCCGGACCAGGGACAGGTACACTACGGCCCGCTCCCGCCCCTGGAATCCGTCCACGGTATTTACCGTGATGTCGAGGGCGGCCAGGGTCTCTACCGCCTCGATCCGCTCTTCTGTCCGGACCACCTGCTCGCGGTAAGGACTGATCACCGCGATACGGGGCAGGGGAAATTCCGGCGGGATGCCGCCCTGCAACAGGAGGAGGTGTTCGATGAGGATGTCGATCTCCCCATCGTTGTAGCGGCTCTTGAACTGGGGATGCAGCTTTTCCTCGAAGCCCGTGCCGGCGGTGTCGATGAACGCGACGCTTTCGGCCAGGCTCACCCCCGGCAGGGTACGCCCCGCGATGCCGGGCCCAGCGCGCAGTTTGCCGCCATAGAAATATTCGTTACTGAAGCCCATGATGCGCTCGTTCATTCGGTACTGTACCTCCAGCAGGGCGTTGCGCCCGTGGCGCTTCAAGGCCTTCTCGAGCAGGGTGATCCCGAACCCACCGCGATCTGCCTCCTTACTCTTGACCGTGGGGGGAAGCTGGAAGGGGTCGCCGGCCAGCACCACGCGGTGCGAACGGTTGATGGGGATCCAAGTGGCGGGCTCGAGTGCCTGGGCGGCCTCATCAATGATGCAGGTGCGGAACTCCCGGTCGGCCAGTACCGAGCTGGCGGCCCCTACGAGCGTGTATACGATCACGTCGGCCGAGTCGAGGACGTAGCTCAGCAGGCGGTCCTCCAGCTGCCGTGCCCAGCCGCTCAGCCGGCCGGCCTCGGCAAAGGTCATTCCCTTGTCGCGTCCGCCGCGCATTTTTTTGCCCTTGCGGCGGAGCTCGGCGGCCTCCTGCCGCAGTTTCTTCACCTGTTTGGTGTCGGGGTGTTCGGCGATCTGCACGTCCAGGGTATGCGACATGACGTCGTCCTCTACCCGGCTGATGTTGCCGGTGCGTACCACGCGGATGCCCCGGGCAGCCAGGCGGAGCGTCACCAGGTCGGCCGCACTGTTGCTGGGGGCACAAAAGAGGATGGCCTTCTCGGTCTTTACGAGTTCCCCCACGGCGGCCACCAGGGTGGTCGTTTTACCCGTACCCGGCGGACCGTGGATAAGGCTCAGGTGGCTCGCACCGAGAATCTCCCGCACGGCCTCCCGCTGGCTTTCGTTCAATTCCGTCAGGTGGGCTACGGCTTCCCCGGGCACGGGACGGTACTCCGCGGGGCGCACGGCCATGATGACGTCCCGCAGTTCGGCGAGCCGGTTACCGCGGGCGGCGGCCAGCTGCTCGAGTGCCTTGTCCATCTCCACGTAGGTACGCTCGTCGAACATCAGGTCCACTCCTACCCCGCCCCGCTGCAACCAGCCGGGGTGGTCCTCGCCGCCCAGGATGATCTTCATGCGATCTTTCTTCACGTACTGGATCACGCCGGTGCGCTGGGGGGAGCGGGCCTCCTCCTGGGTGGTGAACAGATTCACGGAGGTGCCCGCGCGGAACTGGTGGGCCTCCTCCCCCTCCCGGGTCACGATGACGTAGGGGCGCTCCCCGATCCCGTAATCGGCTTCGATCACCTGTAGCGGATACCAGCTGTATCCCTTTTCTACCCGCTTCACCAGAGGCATCGCCTGGATCACTTCGAGGTGAAGCCGTCGCTCCTCCTGCCGCTCCAGGTCGGTAAGCCGCCTGAGCTCCGCGATCTCCGCATACTGTGCATCTGTCATACCAGACGGAAATTACTACCGTGCGAGAAAGTTGTACGCCGGCGGTGCGCGGGTGCCGGGGCGGGCTGACAGGGTGGCCGGGCATACAGCAATCGAAAATGACATACGGGCCTATTGTATTGTCAAATTGTCAGTCCTGCGAATATTGCACGGCGTTTGCCAGAATAATGGTGAAGATCCATTGTTTAACCTAAATCATAGAGTCATGCGTAGTACCTCAATACTCCCAGCCGTCTCCAGATTTTTGGACGACGACTGGAATAACCTATTCGATTGGAACCGCCGGAATTTTAGCAGTACCACCACCACACTGCCCTCCGTCAACGTGAAGGAGACGGGCAATGAATTCGTGGTCGAAATGGCCGCGCCGGGCATGAAGAAGGACGACTTCACCATCGAATTGCGCGACAACGTGCTTACCATCCGCAGCGAGGTTCGCAACGAGTCGGACGAAAAGGAGGAAGGTCGCTACTCCCGCCGGGAGTTCAGCTACCAGTCCTTCCAGCGATCGTTTACCCTGAACGACCGCCTGGTGGATGAATCCCAGATTCAGGCCAGTTACGAAGATGGCATCCTCCGACTACTGCTTCCGAAGCAGGAAACCGTTCGGGAGAAGCCGCCCAGGCAGATCGAAGTCGGATAAGTACTATCCCGATTCACCAGGCTACGGGGGACCTCTGTCGAGGTCCCCCGTACGTATTTCAGGCAGATAGCAGTCCGCAAGGGGAACCTCGTCCCCCATTTTGTGTTTTATTGACACAAACCCCCTAAACCACTTGACTTTGAAATTTTTGATTTCCTCCTTCCTGCTACTGATGTCCGTATTTCTCGTCAGCTGCGGCCCCCAGGTCACCACGGCTCAACCTACGGATACGGACCTGAGTCAGTACAAGACCTTCGCCTACCTGCCCAACGCCGACATTCAGATGACGGATGAGAACATGGACCAGGAGGCCGTTAACAACCGCGTCATTGAAACCGTCAACCTGCAAATGGAAAAGCACGGCTACCAAATGAACCGCGACAACCCCGACCTACTGGTGCTCATCAGCGTCAAGACGGACCAGGAAACCGGTACGGAGAGCGAACCGGTCTACGCCACCTATCCCTATGGCACCTCTGGCATCAATACCGTAAGCCCCTACTACAACAACTACTACTACAACGGCTTCTACAACTACGGTACGGTCGTGGGATACGACACCGACACCTACAACTACACCGAGGGCACCCTCCTCATCAGCCTCATCGACCGGGCCAACAAGAACACGGTCTGGAAAGGAATGACCTCCGACGCGATCTACAATGGTTCCACTACCGACGAGATCGTCAAACTGGTGGACGACATCTTTAAGGAGTACCCCGTCCGCAACCGGGCCAGGTAAGTCTCCGACCGTTTTAGAGTAAACCTGACTGGGGTTGCCACCGTAAGGCGGCAGCCCCTTTTCTATCCCACCTGCTCTATGCGGGCCACCCACTGCGGCGGGAGGGGGGCCTTCTTCAGCGCCCCGTAGTCGTAGGGTACGATTACCTGCCGGGTCACCGCGGCCAGCCGTTCGTATCGTTCCGAGAAGATAGCGGTCTCCATGGTAAAGCGGTCTGCCTTGATCTCCACGGTGCGTGTCCCCACCAGGGCGGTATCCGGATAGGTCATCGGAAAAGTATACTTGCAGTCCTGCCACGCGAGGATGGCCCCGGTATCACCGGGGGAAAAGCTGGTATTGACCCCGATCGACCCGAAGTACAGCACCCGGGCCGTCTCGGCCCAACGCAGGTAGACTAGGTTATTGACGTGCTGTGCACTGTCCATATCTCCCCAGTGAACGGGAAAGCGGTGAAGGGTGGAAAAGTCCTGTCGGGTGATCTTCATGAGCGGTCAAATTACTCGGTACTCAGCAGAACGGCGAGGGCCTCTTCGGTCAGGCCCCGTTCCAGGTAGCCCTGCGCCAGGCGGTGTACCGCCTCGCGGCCGCGCCGGCGGGCGCGCTGCACGTCTCCCCTACTCCTTACGTCGGCCACGAGTTCCGCGTCCGGCAGATGTTCCAGATTCCCGAGGCGCCCCAGGTTGTTGCCGGTAAGGATAGTGCTCTCCCGGATGTAACCGGGTAGCCCATCTACCCCCATTCCCAGGCTACGTAGCGGCTTCGGAATTTGGAAGAGATTATCCGGGGTCACGCGGCAGTAGTCGTCGCCCCCCAGTCGTGCCACCAGGTCCAGCTTGCGGGTATCGACGTGGCCCTCCCCATCCAGTACCGCTTCGTTCAGGTGGATCCGGACCACCCGGGCGACCACCAGGTTGCCGGCACCTCCGCCCTCGCCCAGGGGAATCACCCGGTCCACGGTACACTCAAACGAAACGGGAGCCTCCCCAACGCGGGGCGGCCGCACCCGGTCGCTCGAGACCTGAGTAAAGCCCCCCTTGCAGAACTCATTCACGCCGGTGTCGTACTCCGTGCTGGTGAGCGACATCTGCTCGACCATACCGTAACTGACGATGCTGACTACCACCTCAGGTACGGCCAGGACGTTATTGAGCGTATCCTTGGCCGAGCCATCGCGCCCACGCCGGATGGGTGAAAAGATCAGGATAGGCGGGGTCGTACTGAAGACGTTAAAGTAGCTAAAGGGACTGAGATTCACCCGCCCCTCCGCATCCATACTCGAGACGAAGGCGATCGGGCGGGGAGCCACGGCGGTAGATAAGCAGGCATATAAATCCCGGGTAGACATCTCATTGGGGTCCAGGGTCATAGGTGGCATCAGTTAACGTGAGATTAAAGCAGGTGAGATCCGGCCGGTCACGGCTCCGAATCCCACGCGTTGGTCTCCGCTTCCGGCGTGGGCGGTCATGGTTACAATGTCGCCGTCGGAGAGAAATTGTCCATTCACACCATTCGCGGTGATCTCCAGCAGGGAGCCGCAAGCGTCCGGCCCCGGCCCGGAGATCGTACCGGAGGCCATCAGGTCCCCCACGCGCACGTTGCAACCGTTGCTGGTGTGGTGGGCCAGTTGCTGTGGCAAGCTCCAGTAGAGGTGGCGGTAGTTGGAGCGGGTAACGACCTGGTCGTTCACGGCTACCTGGAGGTCTATGTCATAGTGCTGCTTGCCGGCGGTGCGCAGGTAGTGAAGCACCGTCGGCACCTGCTCCGGGCCGGCCACACGAAAGGGCTCCAGGGCCTCCAGGGGAACGATCCAGGGGGACACCGAGGAGGCGAAGCTCTTGCCCAGAAATGGTCCCAGGGGGACGTACTCCCAACGCTGGATGTCGCGGGCCGACCAGTCGTTGAAGAGCATCAGGCCAAACAGGTAATCGCCGGCGTCGGACGTGGTGACCGGTTCGCCCAACGTGGATTCCTTGCCTATGACAGCGGCCATCTCCAGTTCGAAGTCAAGCCGGTCAGTGGGCCGAAAGTCCGGTGCATCGCCCGCCTTCTCGATCACCTGCCCCGAGGGGCGGCGCACCGGCGTGCCACTCACCACGATGGAAGAGGCCCGGCCGTGGTAGCCGACCGGCAGGTGGCGCCAGTTGGGGAGCAGGGCATTCTCCGGATCGCGGAACAAACTTCCTACGTTCGTGGCGTGCTCGATACTGGAGTAGAAATCGGTGTAATCCCCGATCTTGATCGGAAGGTGGAGGGTGGCGGTATCCATCGGCACCAGGTGCCCGGGCTGAATGGCCCCGCCCCCGCTCTCGCGTAACCAGCCCTGCACCTGCGTCCGCGCCCCTGAAGTGATGCGTTTACCCAGGTTGATAAAGGCGTTGAGTGATCCTCCACTAAGTACTTCAGGATCGAAGGTAAATACCCCCGTATGGGCCAGCGCGTACAGGTCCAGGATGTCCTCCCCTATGGCAATGCCCGCCCGCGGGCTACGGTCCGGGGCAGAGAAGATGCCGAAGGGTAGGTTAGCCAGGGTGAAGTCGGAGTCCGGCGGAATGCGCAGCTTAAGCATGGGCGAACCAGGATTGGTAATACTTGCCGTCATCGATTTTGGCGGCCTCCTCGGTCACCTGCAGCGGACGGAAGGTGTCGATCATCACGGCCAGCTCTTCGGTGCTCTTCTTGCCGATGCTGCCCTCGTAAGTGCCGGGGTGGGGCCCGTGGGGGATGCCGCCCGGGTGCAGCGTAAGGTAGCCGGGCCCGATGCCGGTACGGCTCATGAAGTCGCCGTCGACGTAGTAGAGCACTTCGTCGGAGTCGATGTTGCTGTGGTTATAGGGGGCCGGAATCGCCTGGGGGTGGTAATCGTATAGCCGCGGACAGAAGGAACAGACCACGAAGGACTTGGTCTCGAACGTCTGGTGCACCGGAGGCGGCTGGTGAACCCGCCCGGTGATCGGCTCGAAGTTGTGGATGCTGAAGCCGTAGGGGAAGTTGTAGCCGTCCCAGCCCACCACGTCGAAGGGATGGGTGGCGTAGACCAGCTCGTGCAGCATGCCCTGCTTCTTGATCTTGACGGTGAATTCACCCTCCTCGGTGTGGGTTTCCAGGTCTCGGGGCAGCTTGTAGTCGCGCTCGGTAAAGGGCGATTGTTCAAGAAGTTGCCCAAAGTGATTGCGGTACCGCTTCGGGGTATAGATCGGGTCGGACGACTCGGCGTAGAAGATGCGATTATCCTCCCCGTCGAAGTCGATCTGGTAGATCACCCCGCGCGGGATCACCAGGTAGTCGCCGTACTCGAAGGGGATGTTGCCGAGGAAGGTACGCAGGGTGCCGGTACCGCGGTGGATGAAGAGCAGCTCGTCGGCATCGGCATTCTTGTAGAAGTAGTTGCGCAGACTCGTGCGGGGCGCAGCCACGCCGACCTGTACGTCGGAATTGACTAGCAGCGGCTTGCGGGACTCCAGGAAGTCATCGGCCGGGGGCACGTCGAAGCCCAGCAGTTTGCGGGCGGTGATGGTCTTGGCTTCGGCGATCTTGGGGCTGAGGTCGGTCTTGCCGCGGATCTCCTTGACCTGGGTGGGCCGTCCGGCGTGGTACATCAGCGACGACATGCCGTCAAAGCCGACGGTACCGAACAGCTGCTCGTGGTACAGGGAGCCGTCCGGCTGCCGAAACTGGGTATGCCGCTTGGCCGGCAACTGGCCGAGGTGGTGGTAGATGGGCATGATCGATTCGCTTTGTTGTTAGGACAAGTGTTTCCGGGGGAAGGTTGAGTGGCGACGGACAGGGGCGGTAATTTAGGGGGCCGTCGGTTAAATATCGGTCGGACGGCCCACCCCCGTCGGCTCAAAATCGGTCGGACGGCTTATCTTCCCGGATGTCTGACTACTCCACCCTCCGCCTCACTGTCGACGACCGCCTCGCCACCGTCACCCTCGACCATGGTAGGGTCAACGCCATCGATGCCGACCTGTCCCGCGACCTGAAGACCGCCTTTCTGGAACTGGGCAGCGACCGGACGGTCGACGGCATCGTGCTGGCCGGCAAGCCCCACTGCTTCTGCGCCGGGTTGAACGTGCGCACCCTGGCTACCTCCGACCGCGACGGGCTGCGCGAATTTTTCTTCACCTACCTCGCTGCACTCCAGACCATGGTACGCTGCGAGAAGCCGGTGGTGGCCGCCGTCACCGGCTTTGCCCCGGCCGGGGGGACGATCCTGGCCCTTACGGCCGACTACCGGGTGATGGGGCGCGGCCCGAAGCATACGGTGGGCATGAACGAGTTCAACATGAGCCTGCAGATCCCCCGTATGATGGCCGACATCTATGCCTGTTACCTGGGCAAACCGCGGGCGTGGGCCGACGTGCAGTCCGCCCGGATGTACCACAGCGACGAAGCGCTGGCCGCCGGCCTGGTCGATGAATCGGTGGAAGTGGACGACGTACTGCCGCGCGCCCTGGCCCACTGCCGCCGCCTGATCGGGGTGCACCCGCCCGTCTATCGCCGAACCAAAGCTTACCTGCGCACGCCCCTGCCGGCGGCGGTGGATCACGACCTGGGGGCCCTGGTGGATGTCATCGCCGAGAACTTCGACGATCCCGTATTCAAGAAAATGATGGAGCTCTTCGTGCGGCAGCTGGGGTGACCCTACACCCGCGTGGTGGCGAACAACCGCCGCAGCCGGTACCGGCCACTAACGTGGGTGGCGGCCAACAACAGACCACCCGTAATGGCCAGATTCTTCATAAAGAAGAGGCTCTGCAGCCGGTAGGATTCCGTACCCGGCACCGCGTCCCAGAAATCGTGGACGATGAAGGTCAGGGGAATCCAGTAGATAAGTAACAGCACCGCCCCGAGCCGCATCCGGTAGCCGAGCAGGATCATCAGTCCGCCGAGCAGCAGCAGCAGAACGGCGCCGTAGAGCAGGAAATCCTGGTTCCACGTCAACCCGTAAATGGTCATGGCCTGCCGGTTCAGCCGCTCGAAGGCGAAGTAGTTGTAGGCTTCGAAGAAGAAGATGAACGACAACAGGATACGTCCGATGAGATCGAAGATGTCTTGCATTTCAGCAAAGGTACGCTACGGGAGCGGGCCCTGCGCTTGCGGGCGGGGCCGCGGGTGCGGGGGCTATCCCGCTCAACCTTTAGGGGCATCCGGGCTTTATTAGGGGCGGTGGCGGGTAGCCACCCAACCCCGACCATCCTATGGGCAAGTTCCGCACCATTTTCACCTTCTTCTCCCTTGCCTGCTGGCCCCTGCTGCCGCTGGGTGCCCAGGAGGTAGCCACACCCACCCAGGCGGAGGCGGCCTTCCAGGTGCCTACCACGGCCGACACCAGTCTGCTCTGGCGTGTCAGCGGCGTGGGAGTCGATACCCCGAGCTTTCTTTTCGGAACCATTCACATCATTCCCGCCGACGACTACTTTCTCGGAAGCGAGGTGGTCCGGGCCATCGACGACGTGGATGCGGTCTTGTTCGAGATCGACCCCCGGGAAATGCAGAATCCGTCGGCCCTGATGGGCCTGATGGGCAAGATCACCATGCGCAACGACACCAGCCTCGCAGACCTGCTGCCGCAGAGCCGCTTCGACAGCGTGGCCACCTACTTCGACGAGCGCGGCATCCCCTTCATGCTGCTGCAGAAGATGAAGCCGATGTTCCTTTCTGCTATGGTCGGACAGGACATGAGTGCCGGCAACCCCTTTGGGGGAGGAGCCGATGGAACAGGAGCCGGCATGAAGAGCTACGAAATGGAACTGAGCCAGATCGCGGAAACCGGCGGCAAGGAAATTGCCGGACTGGAAACGATGGAGTTCCAGTTGGGACTGTTCGACAGTATCCCCTACAGCATCCAGGCCGAGATGCTTTACCGCTCGATCAGCGATGATATGGCCTCCAAAATGACGGAGGGCGACAGCCAGATGGACCAGATGGTGGCGATGTACAAGCGACGGGCGGTGGCCGAGATGTCGCAACTGATCACCTCCGAGAGCGAGGGCTTCGGCAATTTCGAGGAGATGCTGGTGGTGCGCCGCAACGAGAAGTGGGTACCCGAGATAGCCAGCCGCCTGGCCGGAACGCCGACCCTGTACGCCGTCGGTGCCGGCCACCTCGGCGGAGAGAAGGGCGTCATCGCCCTGCTGCGGGCGCAGGGATTCACCGTGGAGCCCGTCTACGAATAGCGTACGCATGATCGTTTTTAAGATCGGCGGTAACGTCATCAATAATCCGGCCGTCCTGCACGAGGCCCTCGATTACGTAGCCGCGCAAGTGGACCCGACCGTGCTGGTACACGGCGGCGGACGTCGCGCCGACCAGCTCCTCACCGAGATGGGCCGCCAGCCGAAGATGGTAGAAGGCCGCCGCATCACCGACGCCCCCACCCTGGAGATCGTGACCATGGTATATGCCGGTCTGATCAACAAGGACATCGTGGCCCGGCTGCAGTCGCGGGGCACCAACGCCATCGGCCTCAGCGGGGCGGACGGCAACGCCATCCTCGCCCGGAAGCGCCCCGTCAGCACCCTGGATTACGGCTTCGCCGGCGACGTGACGGCCGTGAATGCTCCCCTACTCGACTCGCTACTGCGGCTGGGGCTCCGTCCGGTGCTCTGCCCGATCACCCACGATAAGCACGGACAGCTGCTCAACACCAACGCGGACACCATCGCCAACGAGACCGCCCGCGCCCTAGCCCGGCTGGGTCACCGGGTCAGCCTCCAGTACTGCTTCGAACTGCCCGGCGTGCTGACGGACATCGGCGATCCCGATTCCGTCATCCCCCGACTGGATCCCAAGCGCTACGCGGCCTACCGCGCCGACGGCACCATCTCCGCCGGCATGATCCCCAAACTCGACAATGCCTTCGCGGCCATTGCCGCCGGGGTAGACGAGGTGGTGATCGGGAACGTGAAGGCGCTCAGCGCGGGAAGGGGTACGCGGATCCGGGGGGAGGAGTAGTGGATGTACCATTTCCCCATGGCCATGTACAGGGTACCATTGGGCGTTGCGCTGCGAGATAGCGCATGCTAAATCAGCCAACCGCTCAGTCCTACTTTAATGATCCCACCCTGAGTAATTCCGGAGGCAAGGGCTAGATGTAAATCCCATGCTCCAATCCACTAATTCTGTCATTCACAATTTCCCCTTCAACCCCGTGCCTTAAGCTTTTCGATACATTCCTTCAGCGCGGTGCGCCAGTGCCGGGGGGTGCCGGTGAAGGCGGCGATCTTTTGGGTATCAAGTACACTGTAGGCGGGCCGTTTGGCGGGGGTGGGATACTGGCTGCTGGGGATCGGACGTACGCGGCAGTCGATGTCCGTGAGTTCGTGGACGGCCAGGGCCAGGTCGTACCAGGAGCAGACACCGCTGTTCGCGAAATTGTATACGCCGGGTTCGCGGCCGGAGCCGGCCAGCTCCATGGCTACGGCGGCCAGGTCGGCGGCATAGGTGGGTGAGCCGATCTGGTCGGCCACGATGCCCAGTTCCTCCCGTTCCTTGCCCAGACGGATCATGGTGCGCACGAAGTTCTCCCCGTACTCGGCGTAGACCCAGCTGGTGCGGATCACGTAGGCCCGGGGGTGAGCCTTCAGGACGGCGGCCTCCCCCTCCAGTTTGGTGCGGGCATAGACGCTCTCCCCCTCCGTCTCGTCGGTTTCGCGCAATGGCCGGTTGTACAGGTCGGCGTAGACGTAGTCGGAGCTGAAGTGCACGAAGTCGGCCCCGGACTCCCGGCAGGCGGCGGCGAGGCGGGCGGCACCGGCAACATTGATCTCGCGTGCCTTTTCGGCTTCTGACTCGGCGCGGTCGACGGCCGTGTAGGCGGCGGCATTGAAGCAGATATCGGGCCGTGCCTCGGCGAAGGCCACTTCCAGGTCCTCGGGCTTAGAGATATCGAAAGTGGAGCGGTTGTAGGCAAAAATCCGCCAATCGTAGGGGGCGGCTTTGGCCGCGCCAATGAGCTTCTGACCCAGCTGGCCACCGGCCCCGGTGATCATTATTCTCTTCATCGGGCGCAAAAGTAAACGATCGGGAGCGGACACCTGGGCGGTTTGTGCCTCCCGGTGTAGCGGCCATTGGCTACTTTTGCCAAAACCTCTACCCCATGCGCATCATCGGAAGGCTGGCTGACCCCCGCATGCAGATCACGGTGTTCGAGAACGACGGCCGCTTTCCCGTGCAGTTTGAACGGGGCGGCCTCACCCAGATCTACCGCTTCCGGAAGGGGGAAGGCCTCGGCAACTTCGGCCAGGTCACCCGCCTGGTGGACGCGGACTTCCGCGGGGCCGTGTTGCAACAATTTGAGGAAATGCAACGTATCCACTCCGGGCTTGTCGCGTCGATCGAGCCGACCTCCGGCGACCATGACGACTTGCCCACCATCGTTTAAAGCCTTTTAGTCCCCCGTCTCATGCAAATATCCGCCGCGGCCCTGGCCACTATGATCGGGGCCACCGTTGAGGGCGACCCCGAGGTAATCATCACCGGGCCGGCCCGGATCGAAGAGGCCGACAGCGGTCAGATCACCTTTCTGGCCAACCCCGCCTACGAGCACCACCTCTACGACACCCGCGCCTCCGCCGTGCTGGTCAGCCATGAGTTCCGGCCCAAGTCCGAAATACCCGCCACCCTGCTGCGCGTCGACAATGTGTACGAAACCGTACGGGGCCTCCTGGAGGTGTACCAGACCAGCGAAGCAACGCAGACCGTCCGCCAGGTCAGCCAGCACGCCTGCGTGGAGGAGGGAGCCCGGCTGGGCGCCGACGTACGCATCGGCAAATTCACGGTCATCAGCACCGGCGCGAGCATCGGCGCCAACACCGTAATCCTCGACCAGGTATTTATCGGACCCAATGTCACCATCGGTACCAACTGCCTCATTTACCCCGGCGCGCGGGTGCTCCGCGACTGCGTGATCGGCAACGATTGCGTCCTGCACCCGAACGTAGTGATCGGCGCCGACGGCTTCGGCTTTCTCCCCGACGGAGAGAATAATTACCGCAAGATCCCCCAGGTGGGTAACGTGGTACTGGAGGATTTCGTGGAGATCGGTTCCAGCACCACCATCGACCGGGCCACGATGGGCTCCACCCTCATTCGCCGGGGCGTAAAACTCGATAACCTGATCCAGATCGGCCACAACGTGGAGATCGGGGCCAACACCGTCATCGCCGCGCAGGCGGGCGTGGCGGGATCTACCAAGATCGGGGCCAATTGCCGCATCGGCGGACAGGTAGGTTTCGCTGGCCACCTCACGGTCGCCGACGGCACGAACATCCAGGCGCAGTCCGGCATCGGCCGCCATATCCGCGAACCGAATCAGTCGCTCGGCGGCACGCCCGCCTTCGGCTACCGCGACTATATCAAGAGCACCATCCTGCAGGCCCGCCTCCCGGAACTCTACAACCGCCTGGCACGGCTCGAAAAACGAATAGAAGAATGAAGATCTACACCCGCACCGGCGACCGCGGCACCACCGGACTCTTCAGCGGCCGGCGCGTGAGCAAGGCGGATCCCCGGGTGGAGGCCTACGGTACCGTCGACGAACTCAATGCCTGCTTGGGGCTGCTGCGCGATCACCTGACCGACCCCGGCACCCGCGCCTCCGCCCAGCTACTGGAACAGCAACGTCTCCTCTTTTCCCTGGGGGCCGCCCTCGCCGACGACCGGCCCGAGAATGCCTACCGGCTGCCGGCCGATGCCGCCGTACGCCTGGAGAAGTACATCGACGAAATGAACGGGGAGCTCCCGAAGATGACGCACTTCATCCTGCCGGGCGGAAGCCCGGCGGTTAGTTTCGCTCACCTGGCCCGGACGGTATGCCGGAGGGCAGAACGTAGAACCGTGGAAGTGGAAGGAGTGGAGCGGGAGTTACTGGTGTACCTCAACCGGCTCAGCGATTATCTATTCGTGCTCGGGCGGTGGATCGGCCTGCACGAGGGCATCCCGGAGGTCAAATGGGAACCGGAGGGATAAGCCCGGTAAAAGCAGCCGGCCCGGACCACCAGGGTCCGGGCCGATTGCAAGTGTTAAAATCGGCCGCCAATCGGGCGAGCCTATCTGGAAAGACTAAAAAGGTAGACAAAAGTGTAAATGTGCTTCGATAGGGTAAGGTTTAGTGAGCGGGGGTGGAAATGTCGGTGACGATGCGGTAAGCGCTGTAGAGAATGAGAATAATCATCGCCAGAATCAGCATGACGATTAAGCTCAAGGCAAAGAAGTCCATAGTGGAAGTATTTAGTTGTGATGGTAAATTTCAGTATAATTTACGATTATTTCCACAATAATGCAATATTTCTTTTTTCATAACGTGCTCCGACACTTTCCTATTCTGCGGAAGAGAGTTACGGGTTAATAATCAACCCCATAAATATGGGGTCACAACCAATCCCCGGTCCAGCCGTTTTGTTACTTTCCCCACTACAACCAAGCTATCTATGGCCCAGGCCACAACACTCGGTGAGCTGAAAGCGTCCGGCTACACCTCCCGCAGCGTCAAGCAAGAATTGCGCGACAACCTGATCAGTCGCCTCCGCAATAAAGAACAAGTTTTCCCCGGCATCATCGGCTTCGACGATACCGTCCTGCCCGATATCCAGCGCGCCATCCTAAGCCGCCACAGCGTGCTGCTGCTCGGTCTGCGCGGACAGGCCAAGACCCGTATCGCCCGCCTCCTCGTGAATCTGCTGGATGAGTACGTACCCGTAATCGCCGGCAGTGAATTGAACGACGACCCCCTGAACCCCATCAGCCGCTTCGCGGCCGACCTCATCCGGGAAAAGGGCGATGACACCCCGATCGAGTGGTGGCACCGCAACGACCGCTACGTGGAAAAACTGGCCACCCCCGATGTGTCCGTGGCGGACCTCATCGGCGACGTGGATCCGATCAAAGCGGCCACCCTCCGGCTCACCTACGCCGACGAGCGGGTGATCCACTACGGCCTCGTCCCACGCGCCCACCGCGGCATCTTCGTCATCAACGAGCTGCCCGACCTGCAGGCCCGCATTCAGGTATCCCTCTTTAATATTCTGCAGGAGGGTGACATCCAGATCCGTGGCTTCAAGCTGCGCCTGCCACTCGACATTCAGTTCCTCTTCACGGCCAACCCGGAAGACTATACCAACCGCGGCAGCATCATTACGCCCCTCAAGGACCGCATCGAGAGCCAGATCCTGACCCACTACCCGAAGACGGTAGAGATCGCCCGCAGCATTACCGCCCAGGAGGCAAAGCTGTCCGAGGAACAATCCGACCGCGTCACCGTCCCCGAGCTCCTCACCGTCATGCTCGAGCAACTCTCCTTTTCCGCCCGCGAGAGCGAGTACATCGATGAGAAGAGCGGCGTATCCGCCCGCCTGAGCATCACCGCCCTGGAAAACCTGGTTTCCACGGCCGAACGCCGTGCCCTCATCAGCGGAGACCAGCAAACAGTGGCCCGCATTACGGACTTCTGGGGCGTGGTGCCCGCCATCACCGGTAAAGTGGAACTGGTATACGAAGGAGAACAGGAAGGCGCCTACGGTGTAGCCATGAAGCTGCTCGGCAAGTCCATCAAGACCTCCTTCCTGGCGCACTTCCCCGATCCGGCCGACTCCCCCGCCGACGGCCGCGGCAGCAGTGATCCCTATGGCGTGATCCGCGCCTACTTCAGCGGCGGCAACGTCGTCGAACTGCTCAACGACGGCAGCAACGAAGCCTACCACCAGGCGCTGGACGGTGTAGCCGGACTGCGGAAATTCGTGACCGGCCACCTCGAGGAACGGCATTCCGAAGCCGATACTTACCTCTATATGGAGCTCGTCCTGCAGGGACTTGCCGAGATGGAGGTCCTCAATAAGGAAGCCCTGCACAACAGCCTGAACTTCCGGGACATTCTGGCCGATATGTTTGGGAACGAGGACATCGATTTCCGGTAGTCCTCCAGGACAATACCCACAGATGCTCTTACTCGTAGGCGGATATACCATCAAGATGTCGGACGACGCACCCGGCAAAGCACGCGGTATATCCGCCTACGACTTTTCCGTCCGCGACGGCCACCTGGAATACCGGGGCTTCGGCACGGCGATCAATCCGAGTTACATCCTTACCGATGATAAGCGGCAGCTCGTGCACGCGGTGCGGGAATGCCCGGACGAATTCGACCCCGGCGTCTCGACCTTTAAAGTAACCCGTGCCAAGGGGGGGAAAATAAGCTTCGAACACCTTGGCGACGTCACCTTATCCGGCGACCACCCCTGCCACCTGGCCTTCGCCGGGCGCACGCTGATCGTAAGTTGCTACACCAGCGGATCGGTCCACGTGTTTTCCGTGCGGGACGACGGCACCCCCGGGGAATCCCTCCAGCGCCTCCAGCTCGAACCCCGGCAGCGGGAGCCGCACGCCCACTGCGCCCTGTACGACGGCCCACGCTCCCGCGTCTACATCTGTGACCTGGGGTCGGACTGCCTAAGGACTTTCGATCGCGACCAGGATGGCCGGCTCACGGAGCGACCCGAATTCTCGATCGACTTCGCGGGCGGGGACGGGCCCCGCCACCTGGCTATGCATCCAAGCGGCGATTACCTGCTGGTCAATTGCGAGCACCGGGGCCGCGTAGCCATGCTGGATTTGCGGGGGGAAGGGCCGCGCGAGATCGTCAACGTTCCCTCGCTGCCCGAACGGGCCGTGGAGGGGGCCAGCGGAGCCGCCCTGCGGCTCGGTCACGGGGGGCGCAACCTCTACGTGAGCGAACGCAACTACAGCGTGATCACTTCCCTGCGGGTGGAGCTGCAGCGGCCCGACCTGCAACTGCGGGATACGGTGCCCAGCGGCGGCCTGCGGCCGCGGGATATCATCCTCAGTCCCGACGACCGCTGGCTGCTGGCGGCCAACCTGAAGGACCACTCCCTCGGCGTGTTCCAGGTAGGGCCCGGCGGCGGACTGCGCCTCAATCATATCGTGAAGAAGGTACCCAGCCCGACCAGTCTCTGCTGGATGCCGGGGGTGTAGGTTCAGGCCAGGCGTCGCATCCGCAGCGTGAGCGTGTAGCCAGAGCGGTCGTCGATGGAGAGCTCGGCACGCAGGCGCTGGGCGCGCATCCGCATATTGTCCTTTCCCTGCCCCTTCTTGGGTGTGAAGCGGGTACTGGAGTAGACCGGGTACTCATCGGTTTCTTTCCCTTTGCCATTATCGCGGATAAACATCTCGAAGGTCTGGGCGTACTGCTCCAGCTCGATCTCCACGGAGGTGGCGTTGCTGTGGCGGGCGATGTTATTGATCGCCTCCTTATAGATGAAGTAGAGATCCTGCCGCAGGTTGCCCGCGAGTTCCCGCTCGATGTTAAAGCCCTTCGCGGTGAAGTCGTAACGGATGTCGAGCGGCAGCAGCACCTCGTCGGCGTGTTCCTGCATCCGCTGCAGGAGATTGCCGATGTTGTCGCGGCGGCTGTCGATGCTCCAAATGACGTCGCTCATCTTCGACATGGCGTTGCGCCCGGCCTCGCCGACGGTTTGCAACCGGATGCGCAGCTTTTCGTCCTCCGTGCGGTGCTGCAACAGTTCGGCCTGCAGTGTGATACCGGCCAGCAGTCCGCTCACCTCATCGTGGATATCGCTGCTAAGCTGGGTACGCAACTGCTCGTTGCGCAGCCTTTCGCGCAGCTTCGCCTGCAGGATGAAGAAGAAAAGCCCCACGATGACGGTAGCGATGAGGAACTGGAACCACGTCTTCTCGATCAGGTACTGCCGCACGTGAATATTGAGGGTAAAGAGCTGATCCCCATAGTTCCCGTTGGCACCGGCGGCCTGGACCAGCAGCTGGTAGTGGCCCGAGGGAAGGTTATTGTAGCGGACGGTCCGTTCGTTCCGCAGTTCCCGCCACTCCTCGTTGAATCCATCGAGCTTCACGCGCAACTGCGTCAGGCTGGGCCGCTGGCCCACCGGCAGGGCGAAGGAGGCCGCGATACTTTTTTCACTGGCCATAACCTCGATTTCCGTGAGTTGGTCCAGGTCTTTGGTGATGGCCCGGCTCACGCCGCGTCCGTACACGACCACCTCGGTGAGCATCACGTCGGAGCCGGCGGATTCCATGCTGAGGTCACTGTCACGGAAGACCGAGAGCCCGTGGTCCCCGCCGAAGAAGTAGCGGCCGCTGCGGTCCCGGTGGAAGGCGTAGCGGTTAAATTCTCCGGTAGCAAGCCCGTCCTCGGGATAGTACCGGCGAAAGGTCCCGTTATCGAGATCCTGGGGCAACTGCACCAGTCCGTTGTGGGTCGACAGCCAGTAGCCCCCGATCGAATCGGGCACCACGCCCATCACCTTGTTGTTGCTCAGCCCGTCCTGACGGCCGTAAGCCCGTTCGGTGTTGTTGACCGGATCGATGATGCGAAGTCCGGCATCGGTCCCCAGCCACCATTTGCCCCCGACATCCTCGTAGATACTGTTGATGACCAGGGCATTGGCCTCCACGGGCTGCTCGCCCGGGTCGGTGCGCCCGTAGGACTTCGTCTGTCCCGTCATCGGGTCGTAGGTGAACAGGCCCCGCGAGGTGGTTCCCAGTAGCAATTTACCACTCCGGCTGAAGTACAGGTACTGGATACGAAGGTTCCGGAGGCGCTCATCGCCGGTTTCTCCAGTGAGCAGCGGACTGTACTTGCCGGTCTGGGCGTCGAAGTGCAGCAGCGCGCCGTCCTTGCGCATCTCGTTGCTGCCCACGTAGATGTTGCCCTCCGGGCCGATGGCCAGGCAACACAGCGGAAAGGGGGCCGGATAGGTTTCCGTAGTGCCCGTAGCCACGTTGTACCGCAGCAGCACGCCCCGGGATCGGTAGGAAGGCGACTGTGCGGCGGCCCATACGGCGTTCCGGATGCGGTCGAAGATCAGTTGCCGGGGTTGCCGGACGCTCACCTCCACGCTGTCGGAATCGTGGAGCCACATCGGCAACATCACCTTGCTGCCCCGGGCCATGGAATAGAAAGTTCCCTCCCGCGTGGCGAGGTATACGGTGCCGGCCGTGTCTTCCGCGATACCCTCCACGGAGCTATCCTCGCGGTAGCCGTCGCTGTCGGTGAGGTAGTTGTCGATCGGTTTAACGTAGCGCTCGATCACGCCCAACCCCTCGCGGAGGCCGAGGTAGATGGTTTCATTGAAATTCACGGCCGCCACGCTCGACACCAGCCGGTTGGTGGGCAGTTCGCGCTCGAAGAGCTGGAACCGCCCCGCGGTATCTATGAGGTAGTACTCGTCGGGGTACTGGTTGCCCAGGATATCCTCCGTACCCAGCAGCAGCAACTGCCCGAGCTCGTCGCGGAAGATCTTCGGATACTGGAGGCCATCGTCCAGGTTAGGGACCGGCTGCGCCTGCTGCCGGCCGTTGATCGGCCAGCGGTACAGCGGGTAGCCGTCGCGGAAGCTCAGGTACACGAAGCCGTCCGGACCTTCGATCATCTCGTACAGGCGACGGTTGAGCGAGAGCCTGGCCGAAACGTTCCCGAGGTAGGTGCCGTTGGCCGAAATGTGGCGGAATCCGTGCTGCTCGTCGTACAGCAGAAATTGCCCGTTGCTCAGCGGCAAAAGGTTGATGCGCGGGGCAAAAGTGGTCCAGGTTGCGTCCTCGCGGTAGATGACGCTGAAGCCCTCCGCGGTGTACTCGTACAACGTAGTCCCCTTCTCCCCTATCGTGACCACGAACGTGCGGCCCAGGTCGTCGGTCTCGATGGCCCGGGGATAGCCGTCCACCCCGGTACTCGGTAGGATCTTGACGTGCTCCACCGAGAAATTGCCCGCGTCGAAGCGGTCGAAGTAGCCGTAAAAATCGTCGAAGGTGATGATGAGTTGCCCGTCGTTATCCGACCGGATGTCCTCGATCGCCCCACGGCTCAGCCCGGCGCCCTGTTCGCTTTCCTGGGCGAAAGCCACGAAGGAGTGACCGTCGAAGCGGTTCAGGCCGTCCATGGTCGCCACCCAGAGGTAGCCATCGTCGCCGATGTGCAGGGCGTTGATATCGCGGGTGCTCAGGCCGTCGGTAACCGTGAAGTACTCGATACGCATGGCCTGTCCCGAAAGGACCAGTCCAAAAAGCAGGAGTAATAGGGTGCAGTAAATTTTCACGGTAGGCGCCGCAGGTCGGTTACCGAAGGTAACGCTTTTCAGGAGAGACTAGATCCCCTAAAGATAGTATCGTACGTTCAGAACCACAGGTTCAGGCCCAGGCCGTCGCCGGTAAGGCCCAACAGCGGCAGGTAGGCATCGTCCCGGCCGGCCGCGATAAAGTAGTTGGCCAGGTCGAATACGAAGAGGAAGCCGCCCTGCAGCAGGATGCTCTTTCCGTACCCCCGCAGCCGCTCCGCATCCGCGTCGGGCCGCCGCGCCCGCTCGATCAGGTAGGCCCCGCCGACGAGATAGGCTACGTCCAGACCGGCATTGAAGAGCAGGACCTTCTGGAAGCCCTCGTTCTCCCGGAAGCTCTCCAGTGCACCCGCGGCCCCGGCGTCGGCCCCGAGTGCGGATAGCAGTCCCAGGCCCGCGATACCCAGGTTGACGCCATTCCAGATCGCGTTCATTTCGTGAAAGCGGCGTGTTTCTCCCGTGGTTCCCGACCGCAGCGCCAGGCCGAGTCCGATGTTCCCCACGGCCCAGCTCCCCAGTACCAGCATGGCCGTGCGTTCGTGCCGCAGCCGCGCCGCTTCCGGGCCCGCGTAACCTTCTGACAGGCTCTGGGCGGGCGCGCAGGTGCCGAGGAACAGACCAAGGAGCAGGAGGAGGTACGGCTTCATGCAAGCGAAACCCAACTACTCCCGTCCGGTTCTGTTCCTCTTCTACCCTACCCCTTAAACTACCGCATGCTCCGTTCCCGCCTCACCGGCCACTACGAAACCATCGTTCCCCACCTCACCTACCGGCCCACCATCGCCTACCGCCGCGAACGGATCGATACCCCCGACGGCGACTTCCTGGATCTCGACTGGCTCGATCACCCGCAGGGGCAACGTAAGCTGCTCATCCTGAGTCACGGGTTGGAGGGCGACAGCACCCGCAGCTATATCGCCAGCGCTGCGCACTACTTTGCCCGCCGGGGCTGGGACGCACTGGCCTGGAACTGCCGGAGCTGCTCCGGAGAGATGAACCTCACCCGCAAACTTTACTCTCACGGACAGAGCGAGGACCTGGAGGCCGTAGTCCAGCACGCCCTGTCTACCGGCCGGTACGACCGCATCGTACTGGCCGGCTACAGTATGGGCGGCAACCTGACGCTCAAATACCTCGGTACGATGGGTCAACGGGTGCCGGAACAGGTTACCCACGGCATAGCCTTCTCCGCGCCCTGCTTTATCCAGCACAGCGTCGACAGCCTGGAACGGCCCGATAACTGGATCTATAAGCGGAAATTTTACCGCGCCCTGGCGGCCAAGGTGCGGGCGAAGGAGGCCCAGTTTCCGGGGATCGTGGACGTCACGGCGCTGGACCGCATCGGCGTATGGCGCGACTTCGACCGGGCCTTCTCCGCAGTCATCGGTGGGTATGAAGACCTCGACGAGTACTACGCCTACCTCTCCTCGGGCCATTACGTCGGCGAAACGGCCGTGCCCGTACTTATCGTCAATGCGCTCAACGACCCGATCGTACCGGAGGCCTGTACCCCGGTGGAGCTGGGTCGCACCCACCCCCTGGTCACGGTCGAGCAACCCGCCCGCGGCGGTCACGTCGGCTTCCCGATCCGGGGCAAGGAGTACAACGACATGGACAAGCGCGCTTTAGCCTTCGTTTCCGGGGAATAAAGCCCGCGACTGAACCGGGCGGGGCCGGGATCCATTGTATCTACATCGATTACCCGTAACACACCAGACCCATGAGCGCCAAGATCCTGATCACCTTTTACTCTACCTACGGCCACACCTTCAAGCTGGCCCAGGCCGTGCAACGCGGTGCCGAAACCGCCGGGGCCGAGGTACGTCTCCGCCGCGTGGCCGAGCTGCCCCAGGCCGCTGAGGCCATGAAAAATGACAAAAATTACCAGGCGGCCCAAAAGTCGATGTCCCACCTTGGGGAGGTAACCCACGACGACCTCCGCTGGGCCGACGGCATCGCCTGGGGGACGCCCACCCGCTACGGCAACATGGCCGCTCAGGTGAAGCAATTCATCGACACCACCAGCTCCCTCTGGTCCAAAGGAGAGCTCGAGGATAAGGCCTCCGGCGTATTCGTGTCTACCGCTACCCAGCACGGCGGGCAAGAATCGACCATCCTCTCCTTCCACATCCCCCTTCTCCACCTCGGCATGATCCTGGTCGGGAGTCCCTACGGCCAGAATCCTACCCTCTTCAACGTGGATGACATCCACGGAGGCAGCCCCTATGGGCCCGGCACGATCGCCGGCGGAGACGGCTCGCTCCAGCCGAGGGAGGGCGACCTCGAAATGGCGGTCAAGCTCGGTACCCGCCTCGCGAAAGTTTCCGAACGCCTCAGCTCACTGCGGAGCTAGCGCCTACCAACCTTTCCGAACCGAAGGTGGCGACCGATCACCATGGATATTTTGTTCTCCGTGACGTACACAGCACGGCCGGATCGCCCCAGGTAGGAAGAATAGGTAACCCAACAGACGGTTTTCTCCCCGAAGGGCTGGATTTTACCCCGCCGGTTCCGCCGGTATCCCCACGAATATATTGGCTGAGACGGCCTCCAGCGTGACCTCTCCCGACAGCGTCCGGTCCGAAATACCGGCAATATCGACTTCCTGGCCGTCCACCACCCACCTCCATTCTCCCTCGGGCAGTCTCAGCGACTGATGGGAGGCATGGCCGTTGAGGGCCACCAGAATGTCCGTCCACGAGTCACCCGGGGCGTTGCTGATGCGGTAGACCACGATCTGACCGGTTTCATCCCCATCCGTGCCCTGGAAGGATAGATGATCCGCGATCGTTTGGGTTTCCCCCATCCGGAAAGCGGGATGTGCCCGGCGCAGGGCGATCAGATCGCGGACGTAGGCCACGGTGCGTGCATTCCTTCCCTTGTCTTCCCACCGGATCGCGTTGACCGCGTCGCTGCTCTGGTAGCTGTTCTCCTCTCCATCCTTGGAGCGTAGCATCTCGGTACCGGCGTGCAGAAAGGGGATCCCCTGGCTGGTGAGGACGGTGGCCAGGGCGAGACGCTGCATCCGTTCCCGTATCCAAGTAGGATCACCGGGGTTACTCAGGCGGAGGCGGTCCCACAGGGTGTTGTTGTCGTGGCAGCTTACGTAGTTGATGCACTGGGACGGCTGAGGCGCCCAGGGCGCCTTGCTGTAGTTTACGCTGTCGTAGACAATCTGGGGGTGGGGAATGGCTCCGACCACCCCGAACTTGACGGATTCGGCGAGGCCCTCGGCGCCGCTCACGAAGCCCCGTTCCTCCACGTTGAAGACGCTGCCCTTCAGCGCGTCGCGTACATCGTCGCTGAAGGCGGCGATCCGGATCAGACGTGGCGTATGCGCCTTGGTGGCGCGCAGACTGTCGGGCAGGGGGCTGTCGCCGGCGGTCCACCCCTCGCCGTACAGCAGTATCGTGGGATCGATGCTGTGGAGCGTCTCGCTCACGTCGTTCATGGTGGGGATATCGTGTATTCCCATCAGATCGAAGCGAAATCCGTCGACGTGGTATTCATCGGCCCAGTACTCCAGCGATTCCCGGATGTACTTGCGCACCATAGGCCGCTCGCTGGCGATCTCGTTACCGCAGCCGCTGGCATTGCTGTAGGTGCCGTCCTCATTGAAGCGGTAGAAGTAATCGGGGACGAGCAACTGAAAGTTGCTGTTTTCGGTGCGTCCGGTGTGGTTGTAGACCACGTCCATAATCACCCGGATCCCCGCCTGGTGCAGGGCCTGTACCATCTGCTTGAACTCGCGGATCCGCACCTTTCCGTCGGACGGATCGGTGGAGTAGCTTCCTTCCGGCACGTTGTAATTCTGGGGGTCGTAGCCCCAGTTGTACTGGGCGGAGTCCGGCCGCGACTCGTCCACGCTCATGAAGTCGAAGCTTGGCAGCAGGTGAACGTGGGTCACGCCCATATCGATGAGGTGGCTCAGTCCGGTGGTATCTCCGTTCGGAGTAACCGTACCGCGTTCGGTGAGGCCCAAAAATTTGCCCTTGTGGGTGATGCCGGAATTTTCGTCCATGCTCACGTCGCGCACGTGCAACTCATAGATGACGGCGTCGGTCGGGCGGCCCATGACGGGACGGCGGTCGTTCTCCCAGCCGGGGGGGTCGGTATCGAAGAGGTCGACGACCTGTCCGCGCAGGCCATTCGTACCGGCCGCGCGGGCGTATGGATCGGTGGCTTCCCCCAGCCAGCGGCCGTCGCGTTTGATCTGGAAGGTGTAGTAGGTCCCGTCGAGGTCTTGGGAGACCGTGGTGGTCCAGGCACCGTTGACCTCATCCAGGTCGATCACTTCGTCGGCCTCCGATTCGGGGCGATCGTCGGCGTACAGTTTTACCCGGGCGGCCTGGGCGGCGGGAGACCACAGTTTGAATACCGTGGTTTCCGGCTTGTAGGTAACCCCGAGGTCACCGTAGGGATAGAGGGGATAATCGGCCAGCGTATCGTACTGGGGACGCGGATCGGAACAGGTCACGAAAAGCAGGATTAGCGAAGCGAGTAGGGAGACTCTCAAGGAGGGTGAGTTGAGCGGGACGGACTTAATCGGTATAACGAAGCACGGTTTCGGTAAAGCGTGGGTCCAATATAACACCCCGGTGGCCCGCGTCCGGAAGGGGGATGAGCTCTACCCTATCCGGCGCCACGGCTTTGATCTCCTCGGCCATGCCGTAAGGGATGAGTTCATCCCGCTGTCCGTGCAGAATCGTCACCGGACAATTGGCCGCCCGGACGTTCTCCAGGGTATTGAGCGGATAGCTGAGGATGAAGTCCGGCACCATCCACAACCAGAGGTTTTTCATGGCCGTGATACTGGCGTAGGGGGCGGCGAGGATCAGCCGTTGCGGTTGATTGTGCGCGGCCAGGTAAGAGGCCATCCCGGTACCGAGCGAGTAGCCGGCGAGCAGGATGCGGTCTTCCGGATAGTGGTTGAGGAGAGAATCGTAGACTACCTGGGCATCACCGTACAGGTCGGCTTCAGACCCAATACTACCCCCGCTCTTGCCGTAGCCCCGGTAGTCGAACAGGTAGAGGTCGTAGGAGCTGTTGCGCAGGCCCTCCGTTTGCCGCAGACTGCGGCGGTTATCCCCCCGGTTACCGTGCAGGAAAAGGATGGCGCCGCGGGCGCCCGGATGCCGGAAGGCCAGGACGTTCAGCGGGGTACCGTCGGCCGCGGTGTAGGTCATCTCTTCCCCTGTCCCGAAGTCATACCCGGCCTCCAGCGCGCTGGGGTGGAAGATCAGGCTTTCCTGGAAGCCGTACAGCAGCAGACACAGCAGTACATAGCCTACCCCCAACACCACCGCAATGCGCTTGAACCACTTCATTCTTCGGACGTCAGCACCTACTCCTGTACCGACCGCAGCAGTCCCATCCCCGTAATGAAGAAGATCACCCCGACGATGGCCACGCCCCAGGCGTTCTGACCGAGCGCCAACTGGCCGGGGTTGAAGATGGCCAGTACACCCGCGGCGAGGGCTATTGCGCCGACAATGGTAAAGACCAGGGCCAGGGTACGTTTCATATTGCTGATTTTCCGCAAATATAACCAGTCCGGTGACGGCCACCCAAAAGCCATATCTTGCCCGTCCCGCAAACCCTACCCAGCCGTGACCCCCATCAACCGCAGAAAATTCCTCACCCTGGCCGGCCTTCCCGTGATCTACGCCACCCGCCTGCCCGCCGGTATCCAGCTCCTCGGTCTGCCCGCCGAAGCCGACGCCCTCCCCGGCAAGGACCCCGGCCTGATCCTGCTCAACGACCGGCCCATCAACGCCGAGACCCCCGCACACCTACTGGACCAGGCGGTCACGGCCGCCGACCGTTTCTTCGTACGCAACAACGGCATAGTACCCGATTCCATCATGGCTTCGGAGCCCAAGGACCCCGCGCAATGGTCCCTGACCCTAGCCGGCGAAGCCATGCCGGAGGAGGTGACCTACACCCTCGCCGACCTGCAGAGCAACTTCAGGCACTTCGACTACCTCCTCACCCTCGAGTGCGGCGGCAACGGCCGCAAGGAGTTCAGCCCCCCCGCCAGCGGCAACCAGTGGGACGTAGGCGCCGTGGGTTGCGCCCGCTGGACCGGCGTCAGACTGCGGGATGTACTCGAGGCCGCCGGCTACGATAAGGGCAAGGCGGTCTATATCGGCTACTACGGACAAGACACCCACCTCAGCGGCAACCCCGACGAAGTCGTGATCTCCCGGGGCGTCCCCATCGCTAAGGCCCTCGAAGACGAAAGCCTCATCGCGTGGAATATGAATGGCCAGCCCCTCCCCCCGCTCAACGGCTATCCGCTGCGGCTGGTATTTTCCGGTTACCCGGCCAGCTGTTCCGGAAAATGGCTGTCGAAGATCGTGGTGCGCGACCGGGTCCACGACGGCGAGAAGATGGAGGGAGCCTCGTACCGCGTCCCCTGCGAGCCGGTAGCCCCCGGCACGGAAGTGGAGGATGCCGATATGTGCATCATCGAGGAGATGCCGGTCAAGTCACTTATCGCCTCTCCCAAGACCGGCGCCGTCATCCCCTCCGGTCGTGACCTCGCCGTGGCGGGACACGCCTGGTGCGGGTCCGGCCAGGTAGCGCGGGTTGACTACAGCATCGACTTCGGCAGCACCTGGAAGCGCTGTACCCTCACTCCACCCGCCAACCGCTACGCCTGGCAGCAATTCAGGGCGGACGTTGCCTTCCCCGAACCGGGCTACTACGAGATCTGGGCCCGGGCCACCGACGAGCAGGGGCGCGCGCAGCCGATGGTGATCCCCGCGTGGAACCCCCGCGGGTACCTGAACAATGCCTGCCACCGCATCGCCGTAAAGATCGTCTGAGCTATGCCCACGAATTCCCGCCACATCCTGTTCTTCTGCCTGATGGCACTCGGGGCCGCCGGTCTGACGACCTGCCAGGAGGATCCCCCCGCTGCGGCAGGCGCCCCCGGTGTAGTCGACGGCATCGATACCCTCACCGGCCTGATCGCCCAGGGAGATTACCTGCTCGTGAAGGGCAACTGCCTTGCCTGCCACAGCTCCAAGCTGATCACCCAGAACCGCGCCGACCGCGAGGGCTGGCTCGGCATGATCCACTGGATGCAGGAGACGCAGGGGCTACCCGACCTCGGCAAGCAGCAGGGGCCGATCGTGGACTATCTCGCTACCTACTATGCTCCGGAGGAGAGCGGGCGCCGCGCGCCGCTGGAGGGAATCGAGTGGTATGAGCTGGAAGAGTAGGATAGTTTCAATTTTAAATTTCCCATTTAAAATTTGAAATTTCCCCCTCCCCTACCGATTGATCACGTTCTTGAACCGCGGCCGCCGTGGCGTCACATCACCCTGCTCG
>JBGTHX010000420.1:0-1784 GCA_041746055.1 Lewinella sp.
GCCGCCCGCTCCCGCCGCGCCCGGACCGGTAACCCTGGTCCGCGACAGCCTCTCCCTCACCGTGGATCCCGCCCGCGGAGGCCGCATCAGCAGCCTGACCTACGGGGGCCGGGAACTGTTGCGCACGGGCACCGACAGTACCGGCTACACGATCGGCAGCGTGGCCTGGCCCTCCCCGCAGGAAAACTGGAACTGGCCCCCGCCCGCCGTATTCGACCGCGACGCCTTCACGGTGCAGGAGGTGGACGATCACTCGGTACTGCTGGTGAGTGAGCAAGACACCACCACCGGACTGGTGCTCCAGAAGCGGTACCGGCTCGGACCGGACTCCGACGTCGGACTCACCTACTGGATCACGAACAAGGGAGCCGACAACGTGGGCGTAGCGGCGTGGGAAGTGACCCGCCTGCCCTACGGGGGAACGCTGGACTTCTACGCGGACTCGGTACGGACCGCCCCGGAAGGAGATTTCCTGGTGCGCGACAGCCTCCACCGAAGGCTGGTACTTGACGGGCGGCACCACGGTAAGGTCAAGATCTTCGCCGATCTCGACAGCATCCCCGCCACCTACCACCGCGACGGGCTGGTGCTGGAAAAGCACACCGCGGTCACCCGATTCTACCGCGTCGCACCCGGACAGGCCCCGCTCGAGATCTACCTGGATCCGGAACGCGGATTCATCGAATTCGAGCTGCAGGGCGACTACCGGAACCTGGGGTACGGGGAGACTAGTACGTTGCGGACGCGCTGGGTGGTGTCTAGGGAGTAGCGTGTAGCATGTAGCTTGTAGCGTGTAGCCGGCCGCCTGATGCACGGGCCTAAATGCTACAAGCTACATGCTACCTCATCTATTGAAGGAACCTCCACCCCGTCCGGTACGGATACACATCCATGATCTCGCCGGCCTGCAACCTCCGCTTGACGTCGTTCCAGAAGTCGGCATCGAAGATGTCGCCGTGCTGCTGCCGGAGGTAGGTGAGGTAGGGGCCGGAGCGCATGAGGAAGCCCGGGAATTCCTCGGGGAAGATATCGCGCGGCCCCACGTAGTACCAAGGTTGGGACGCCATCTCCTCCTCGGGGGTCCGCGGCTCGGGGATGTGGCGGAAATTACAGTCGGTGACCATCTCGATCTCGTCGTAGTCGTAGAAGACCACGCGATTGACGCGGGTGACGCCGAAGTTCTTGAGCAGCAGGTCGCCGGGGAAGATATTGGCCGCCGCGAGCTGCTTGATGGCCCGGCCGTAGTCGCGCAGGGCCTTCTCGGCCAGGTCGGGAGTGGCCGTCTGGAGGTAGAGGTTCAGCGGGGTCATCTTCTTCTCCACGTATACGTGGGAGATCAGGACGCAATCATCCTCCACCTTCACCTTCGTGGGGGCGGTGTGGAGCAGTTCCGCCAGGCATTCGGTGTTGAAGCGGGCGAGCGGCAGCGACAGTTTCTCGAAGAGGTAGCTGTCGGCCATGCGGCCCACGCGGTCGTGCCGCTTGACCAGGTCGTACTTGTCCTTGACGGTCTCGGCGGTCACCTGCTTGGGCGGCGCGAAGGTGTCGCGGATCACCTTGAAGACCATATTCAGTTGCGGCGTGGTGAACACGTACATCACCATACCCGCGATGCCGGGAGCGCTGACGAACTGCTCGCCGGCCTCGGCGTCGGTACGCTTGAAGTGGCGCAGGAGCTCGCGGAAGAAGACGGTCTTCCCGTGCTTCTCGAAGCCGATGGCGTTGTAGAGTTCGCTTACCTGCTTGCTGGGCATGAAGGTGTGCAGGAAGTCGACCATGTCGCT
>JBGTHX010000421.1:0-1577 GCA_041746055.1 Lewinella sp.
TTGCGCAGGTCGGTGTCGTAGACCTCCACGGTGCCGTCGTAGTTGCCGTTGAACATGTGCCAGTAGTCGTTCACCCCGATCAGGATGCTGAGGACGTCGGGTTTCAGTGCCAGGGCGTCGGCCTCCCAGCGCTCGTCGAGCTGGTACACCTTGTTGCCGCTGATGCCGCGGTTGTAGACGCTGAGGTCCACGTTCGGATACTCCCCGAGCAGCATGGCGGAGGTGAGGGTGGCGTAGCCCAGTCCCATCTTTCCGTAGTCGTTGACGTCGGTCGATGCCTTGTCCCGGCCGGCATCGGTGATGGAGTCGCCCTGAAAGAGGACGGTTAGCTTAGCGGGCACTTTGGCGGCCAGCGCGGGTGCGGGGGAAAGCCCGGCTCCGGCGGCCAGGGCGGCGGGGAGGAGGGCGGCGTTCTTCACGAAGGTTCTGCGGTTGTGTTGCATGATGTTGGGTGCTTGTTGGCCTCCAAGTTAGCGTTCCCGATCGATGTGCCCACCCGCTACTGCAGGACATTCAGTAAAAACGAGTAGATGTCCGCCCATTCAAAGAGCCGGCCGTCCAGGCTGTTGGCCCCGTTGTGGCCGGCGGCGTCCTCTACGCGGAGCAGGACGGGATTCCGCTGCCCCGGATTGCCCTGCAGGCGAGCGGCAAACTTGTAGGAATGGAAGGGCGGCACCCGGTTGTCGTGGGTGGACGTCAGGATAAGCGTCGTCGGGTAGTTCACGCCCGGACGCACGTTGTGGTAGGGGGAATAGGCCCGCAGGTACGCCTCTTCTTCCGGATTTTCCACCGATCCGAATTCATCCTGGTGGAAGACGCCCACGGTATACTTTTCGAAGTTCACCATATCAAAGACTCCGACCACCGGCACGGCGGCCCCGAACAGTTCCGGCCGCTGCGTCAGTACCGCACCGACCAGGAGTCCGCCGTGGGATGCCCCGGTGATGCCCAGGTGATTGGCCGCGGTGTATCCCTCGTCGATGAGGTACTCCGCGGCGGCGATAAAGTCGTTGATGCCGTTGGTTTTCTTCCCGCGCCTGCCCGAGCGAGCCCATTCCGTCCCCAGGGTTCCTTCCCCCCGCACATGGGCGTAGGCAAAGACGCCCCCTTCCTCGAGGAAGTAGACCAGTCCGGGATCGAAGGACGGCTCGTGCACGGAGCCGAATCCCCCGTAGGTTTTCAGGAGGGTGGGGTGGCTTCCGTCCAGTACCAGTCCCTTTTTGGAAACGATCGTGAGGGGCACCGACGTGCCGTCCAAGGAAGGGTAGGTCACCGTATTTACCGTAAAGTCGTCCGCCGAGAAGGTCACCTTAGTCTGGTCTACCAGGGTAAGGGTGTAGGTATCCAGGTTCAGCGACTGGACGATCGGCGGCGTGAAGTAGTTTCCGTAGTAGAAGACCACCTCGCGGGAGGTGCCTTCTTCCGAAAAGCCCCCGATCGAGTAGCCCTCCTCGAAGGCCAGGGTATGCTCGACTTCCCCCGTAGGGGAGTAGAAAATGACCGTGTAGGTGAGGAAGTTCCGGTACCCGCACACCAGTTTGCCGGAGATGTAGCGGCACCATTCCAGGGAGGCCCCC
>JBGTHX010000422.1:0-8381 GCA_041746055.1 Lewinella sp.
GAAACCCTCGGCGAGTTTATCGTCCAGTTCGTGGGTGAAGGTGAGCCGTTGGTTGCGCTCGATATTCACGTCGCGGCCTTCGAGGGCGATGATGTCCTTCTCGGCGCCATTGACCAGGCTTTTGGCGCGGACGGGGTTCTCGCTGATCACGGGGGTGGAGGACTCGTCGGTAAGCACGAGGTAGATCGGGCGCACGCCCAGGTACTCGCGGGGCACGTCGGTGAGGTCGAAACTGACGGAGATGCGGCGGGCGCGGCTGGCGTTGGCGGTGGCGGAGCCGTTCTTGCGCAGCAGGTCGACCTGCATGGCGGAGGCGCGGAAGGCCCCGAGGGTCATGCGCTCCAGGTCGGCTTCCATGCTTTCGTTCATGCGGCTGAGGTTGTCGGCCACTTTGGTGGCTTCGTAGGCTTCTGTTTTGGCGGTGGAGAGGTCGCGGCGCAGCACGACGTTGCTTTCGCGCAGCCCCTGGTTCTCCTCCTCCAGTTCCGTGATGCTGTTCTCTAGCATGGTGCGGACGTTGATCAGGTCCTCGATCTGCACCCGCATCTGGTAGGCTACGTTGTTGTCGTTCTTGCGGGAGGTCTGGGCCTGCCGCATATCGTAGAGCGCGCGCTTGGCGGTCTCCTGGGCTTCGGTGAGTTCTCCCTGCAGGGAGGCGTTCTCCTCGCTGACCTCGGTGAAGGCCTGGTCGAGGCTGTCGACCGACTTCATGAGGTTGTCGCGGAGCAGGGTGAGCTGTTCCGCCTCGCCGGATTTTTCGGTGTAGTCGGCTTCGAGCTTGCTCTTGGTGGTGACGCCCCAGATGAGGGTGCCGATGAACAGGAGGGCCAGAATGACGGCTATAATAGTGAGGGTACGCTTATTCATGAACGCGAACGCTTTGTTGAAGGGCGAATTTACGAAGGTATTTCGGGTTGGCCGGACTTGGCGGTCCGCTTAGATCCAGCGGCGGCTGCGGAACCAGGCCAGCATTCCCAGGATAATGCTGATCATCACCCCCCATAGTATGAAGTAGCCGTAGCGGGAGTGCAGCTCGGGCATGTTGTCCCAGTTCATGCCGTACACCCCCACCAGGAAGCTGAGGGGAATGAAGATCGTGGATACGATGGTCAGTGTTTGCATCACGCTGTTCATCCGGAAGCTGATCTCACTTACGTAGAGGTCGTACAGTCCGTTGGTCACGTCGCGGTAGGTTTCGACGAGGTCAGTGATCTGGATGACGTGGTCCCGGAGGTCGGCCACGTACAGTTCCGTGTCGTCGGTGATCAGGGTGCTCTCGTTGTCGCTGAAGCGGTTCATCAGCTCGCGCAGCGGGCTGATGCTCTTGCGCAGGGTAAGGAGGGCCAGGCGCAGGTCGTGGATCTTGGATTTCGTGGAAATCTCGGGGGAGCGCATGATCACATCCTCCAGTTTGTCCAGTTCCCCCTCGATTTGGTCGATAACGGTGAAGTACTTGTCCACCACGTTGTCTACCAGTGCGTAGGCGAGGTAGTCCGCTCCCCGGGTGCGGATCCGGCCGCTGGAGGTTTCCAGGCGCTTGCGCACGCTCTTGAAGAGGTCGCCGGCATCCTCCTGGAAGGTGAGCACCGTAGCCTCCGTGAGGTAAATGGAAACCTGCTCGATACTGAGGTCGCGGGTAGATGCGTCGAAGGCAAAGGCCTTGATGATGATGAGCACGCCGTCGTTGAAGATCTCCATCTTGGGGCGCTGCTGCACGTCCACTATGTCCTCGAGGGCCAGCGCGTGCATACCGTGTTGCTTCCCTACGCGTTCCACGAGTTCGATATCGTGGAGGCCTCGCATATCGTACCAGCGGGTGGCTTCCTCACTGTGGGCGGCGGGGATGGCGTCCTCAGCGGTCTGGACATCGAAGAAGTCGCCGCGGTATTCCGTCAGGTGCATCAGCACCTCTTCCATGTGGCGCTCCCCGGTGTAGATCATGGTGCCGGGAGGGGCACCGGCCTTTTTCCGCGGGGAGCGGGCCTTTTCCTCTACGGAGCGGAGCAGGTTGGTGATGCGCATGGGGCTAAGCTTTGGTTACCCCTTCGGCAGGTCCTGCTGTCCCAGCCAACCGGTATCGAAATTGCCCTGGCGGAAGTCCTCCTGCCGCAGCAGCCACTGGTGGAAGGGTACGGTGGTCTTGATCCCCTCCACAATGAATTCGTCCAGGGCGCGCTCCATCTTCGTAATGGCTTCGGCGCGGGTGGGGGCCCGCACGATCAGCTTGGCGATCATACTGTCGTAGTAGGGGCTTACGGTGTAGCCGGCGTAGACGTGGGTGTCCACCCGTACGCCGTGTCCCTTCGAGCTATGGAAGCTGGTGATCTTACCGGGGCTGGGCCGGAAGTCGTTCCAGGGGTCCTCGGCGTTGATGCGGCACTCGATCACGTGCCCCTTCGGGGTATAGTTGCGGCCGGAGAGCTTCTCGCCGTAGGCCACCTTGATCTGTTCCTTGATGAGGTCGTGATCGATGGATTCCTCCGTCACGGGGTGCTCCACCTGGATGCGGGTGTTCATTTCCATGAAGTAGAAGTCGCGGTTCGCATCCACCAGGAACTCCACCGTGCCTACTCCCTCGTAGCCGATCGCCTTGCCGGCCTTGATGGCCGCGGCGCCCATGCGCTCGCGCAGCTCGTCGGTCATGAAGGGGCTGGGGCATTCCTCCAGCAGTTTCTGGTGGCGGCGCTGTACCGAGCAGTCGCGCTCGCTGAGGTGGATCACTTCGCCGTACTGGTCGCCGATCACCTGGATCTCAATGTGGCGGGGCTGCACGATGTACTTCTCCATGTAGATGCCGTCGTTGCCGAAGCTGGCCTTGGCCTCCGCCCGGGCGCTGTTCCAGGCGTTGACGAAGTCCTCCTTGCGGCGCACGATACGCATCCCCTTGCCGCCGCCGCCGGCGGTGGCCTTGATCATGACGGGGTAGCCGATCCGCTCGGCGCGTTCCATACCGTCTTCGGCGCTCTTGAGCAGCGAGCCGTCACCGGGCACCACGGGCACGCCGGCCTTGATCATGGTGTCCTTGGCGGTGATCTTGTCGCCCATCGTGCGGATATGCTCCGGGGTGGGGCCGATGAACTTGATGCCGTAATCCTGGCAGATCTCGGCGAAGTCGGCGTTCTCGCTCAGGAAGCCGTAGCCTGGGTGTACGGCATCGGCGTTGGTGATCTCCACCGCGGCCATGATCTTGGGAATGCTGAGGTAGCTCTCGGCGGAGGAAGGCGGGCCGATACAGACCGCCTCGTCGGCGAAGCGGACGTGCAGGCTCTCGCGGTCGGCGGTGGAATAAATAGCCACGGTCTTGATGCCCATTTCCCGGCAGGTGCGGATAATGCGCAGGGCGATCTCGCCGCGGTTGGCGATCAGGATCTTTTTAAATTTCTCGGCCATGCTGGAGTTAGGAAGGGTCAATCAGAAATAGGGGCTGGTCGTATTCGATGGGCTGGGCATCCTCCACAAGCACCTTGACCACCTTGCCGGCCACTTCCGACTCGATTTCGTTAAACAGTTTCATCGCTTCCACGATGCAGACCGTATCGCCCTTGGCAATGCGATCGCCCACCTTCACGTAGGCGGGCTTATCGGGGGAGGAGGAGCGGTAGAAGGTGCCGATCATGGGTGACTTCACCGGAATGAGCTTGGCCTCCGCGGCGGCCTCGTCCCCACCCGAACTGGTGGGAGCGGTAGCGGGGGCGGGGGCATAACCCGGGCTCACGGCCGCCCCCGGAACGTTGATGATGCTCGGTGCGCCGGCGACCGGTGCCGATCCGGAGGCCGGACTGTAGGATTTTCCGCGGATATGCACCGTCACCTCCTGGTCCTTGAATTTGAACTCGGAGATTTCGGCCTTGGCGACCAGTTTGATCAGTTCCTGAATGTCTTTAAGCGTCATGCGTTGAGCGTTGAGGGTTACACGCGACTCATGTAAGAGCCGCTGCGGGTATCTATCTTGATTTTGTCTCCGGTGTTCACGAAGAGGGGCACGCGTACCTCGGCGCCGGTCTCCAGCGTGGCCGGCTTGAGGGTGTTCGTGGCGGTATCGCCCTTCACGCCCGGCTCGGTGTAGGTAACCTCCATCTCGACGTACTGCGGCAGGTCCACGGTCAGGGGCACGTTTTCCTCCGTGTTGTAGAGCACCTCGATGGTGTCGCCCTCGCGCATGAAGCCGGCGTTGTCGATCATCTTTTCCTGTATGGTCGCCTGCTCGTAGCTCTCCGCGTTCATGAAGTTGAAGCCCATGTCGTACTTGTAGAGGTACTGCATATTGTGGCGCTCCACCCGTACCTCCTCCACCTTGTGGCCGGAGGGGAAGGTTTCGCTGAGCACGCGGCCCGTGGAGAGGCTCTTGATCTTGGTCCGGACGAAGGCGGCTCCCTTACCGGGCTTGACGTGTTGAAATTCGATGACGGTGTAGATATCGTGGCTGTGCCGGAAGGTGAAACCGTTCTTAATATCGGAGGTGGAAGCCATTTTATTCGGTTTAGAGCTGTGGCCAATGTAAGAAATCGGCCCGGATCGGATTGGGAAGCGCGAAGATATACTTTCTCCCCTTATCCACTTTCGGCGTCCAACAATTGATGATCGGCAAAGCTGTAATAGCGGTCGCCGGCCACGATGACGTGATCGAGCAGGTGGAGATCGAGCTGCCGGGCCGCCCGACCCAGCTTGCCCGTCAGGCGTACATCGGCCGCGCTCGGGTGCGCCTGTCCGCTCGGGTGGTTGTGGGCGAGTACCAGGGAGGTCACGCTGCCGTGTTGGAGGGCCTTGCGGAAGATCGTCTTGGCATCGGCCACCGTGCCGGTGGTGCCGCCGCGGCTGATGACGTGCGCGCCCAGTAGGCGGTTGGCGCGGTTGAGGCAGAGCAGGTGAAATTCCTCGTGGTGGAGGTCGGCTAGCCGGGGGCGCAGGTAGCGGAAGCAGCTGCCGCTGTCGGACAGTAGGGGCTTCTCGCGGCCCGGGGCGGCCTCGCGCCGGCGGCCGAGCTCGAAGGCGGCCAGCAGTTGCATGGCCTTGACGGGGCCTACTCCCGCGGTGCGGGTGAGGTCCTGCAGCTGCCGGCGGCCGAGTTCGTTCAGGTCGTGGTCGGCCCCGAGAAGGATGCGGCGGCCGAGTTCGAGGGCGGATTGCCCGCGGGTGCCGTTACGAAGCAGGATGGCCAGCAGTTCGGCGTCGGAGAGGCCACGGGGCCCGAGGCGGGCCAGTTTTTCCCGCGGCTGTTCGTCGGGGGCCAGATCGCGGATGCGCAGCGGCGCGTCCGGGGTGGGGGAATAAGTCATGTTCCGGTGATGGCGGATCGCCGGAAGGAAAGTGCAACGTAGGCCAAAGATAGGGCCGGCGGCCTATTTCATCATTTCCGAGTACAGCCTGCCGGCACCGTAGGCCTCCAGGACGTGACGGACGGTGGAGGTGAGGTTGGGTGGCAGGTCGGTGTAAGGCTGCCATTCTACGTTCTCGAACTTCTTGAGTTCCCGGCTTTCCGGTTCGCCTTCGTAGTGGTGGGCCCGGAAGTAAAGCACAATGCGGTGGCCCTTTTTCTTCTTCTTGTAGTGCTTGTGTAGAACGTGCACCAGGCTGAGGTCAGCGGGCGTGAGGCGAATGCCCGCCTCTTCGTAGCTTTCGCGGATCAGGGTACTGCGGGCGTGCTCGTCGCGCTCGATGGTGCCGCCGACCAGGCTGTAGTTTCCCCCGTTGGGTTTGGTCTGTTTGAGCAGGAGAATCCGGCCGCGGTCCTCGAGAATCAGCCGTGCCTTCAGCGAGACCTTGAATTTTGCCATGTGGGGGAGTAACGTATTATTGCGGCACCTAAGCCGGCCCGCAATATACCCAACCGGCAGGAGTGCTGCGGCGTTAAAGCCGTAGCCACTACCTTTGCCCCGACGATTAAATGCCTGCTTTTATGCGCCACGACAGTGTTTTAACCGCCATCGGCAATACCCCGTTGATCCGCCTCGACCGCATCTGTGGCCCCCGCATTCCCGCCACCGTTTACGGAAAGATGGAATCCATGAATCCGGGGCAGTCGGCCAAGGACCGGGCAGCGCTGTACATGATCGAGCAGGCCGAGCGGAAAGGACGCATCCAGCCCGGTGCGACCCTGATCGAAGCCACCAGCGGCAACACCGGTTTCAGCATCGCCATGATCGCCGCGATCAAGGGGTACAAGTGCATCCTCACCCTGTCCGACAAATCCGGCCCCGAGAAGCAGGCCCTCCTGAAGGCCCTGGGCGCCAAGATCGTCCTGTGCCCGAAAGATGCCGCCCCCGAGGATCCCGAGTCCTACTACAGCCGCGCCGAGGAGCTTGCCGGCACCATCCCGAACAGTTTTTACCTGCGGCAGAACTGGAACCTGGACAACAGCGGCGCCCACTACCACAGCACCGGCCCCGAGATCTGGGAGGATACCGAGGGTAAAGTGACCCACTACGTGTGCTGCGCCGGTACCGGTGGAACCCTTTCCGGCACGGCGCGTTACCTGAAGGAAAAGAACCCGGATGTGACCGTGGTCGGCGTGGATGCCTACGGATCGGTCCTGAAGAAGTACTGGCAGACCGGAGTGTTCGACCCGGAAGAGATCTTCAGTTGGAAGGTCGAGGGGCTGGGGAAGACCATTATTCCGGATAACGTGGCTTTCGAGCTCATCGATGAATTCATCAAGGTGGGCGACCGGGCCGCTGCCCTGCGCGCCCGCGAACTCGCCCAGCGGGAGGGGCTGTTGCTGGGTTACAGCAGCGGAGCCGCCCTTGAAGCCGTGTTCTCGATGCGCAAGCAGCTTACGCCGGAGGATCTCGTGGTAGTGCTGTTTCCCGACCACGGAAGCAAGTACCTCGGCAAGATCTTCGATGACGAATGGATGCAGGAGCAAGGATACCTGAAGCCGAACGGGGAGCCGGCAAGCTACAGCGTCAAGCACCTGCAACGGATGTACCGCGTCTACAAGCGCATGTACGGCCGCAAGATTAAACAGCGTCTTAACCTGGTCTAGTTTTCGGGTCGCATTACCAAACCCAAGCGCAATACATGAGAGCCCGCACTCAAAAATTCAAATCGAACGCCGACACCTCCCCGCCGATGTTCGAGAACAAAATTCTCAACCGGCTGACGCAAACTCACATCGCCACGCCGATCGTGATGTTTTTTGTCTACGCCATCGGCCTGCTCTGGTACACCGAGGTGAGCACCGATATTCCGGCCCTCACCGTAGTGCTCGTTTTTCTCCTGGGTGTGCTGGGGTTCACCTTCACGGAGTACGCCGTACACCGCTGGGTGTACCACCCGCCCCACGGAGCCTCCGAAGCCTACAAGGATGCCACCTACAAGCTCCACGGGATGCACCACGACTATCCGAAGGATAAGAAGCGTCTCGCCATGCCCCCGCTGGTCGCCATCGTACTGGCCACCTCCCTGCTTTTCCTCTTCGAGCTGGTGCTGGGGGAATACGCCTTCTCCTACCTCGCCGGTTTCGTAGTGGGCTACGCCATGTACCTGGTGGTCCACTATACCGTACACATCTATCCGCCGCCCCGCAACTTCCTCCGCGCCCTGTGGGTGAATCATTCGATCCATCACTACAGCGAGGACGACGTGCTCTTCGGCGTGTCTCAGCCGCTGTGGGACTACGTATTCGGTACCATGCCGCATTCTGAAAAGGACAAGCGCATGGCCCGGGAAATCCACCGCTAGTCTTGGCCGGGGCCTACATTGAGGACGTCCACGCGGTAACCCGGCTCATCCCCCGCGGCCGCGTGACCACCTACGGAGCCATCGCCGGCTTCCTTACGCTCGGCAGTGCCCGTATGGTCGGCTGGGCCCTGTGCCAGGGGTTGGCCACGGGAGAAGTAGTACCCGCCCACCGCGTAGTGAACCGCCGGGGCGAGCTCAGCGGGCGCAACCAGTTTCCAACCCCCACCGCCATGCAGGAAGCCCTGGAGGCCGAGGGCGTGGGCGTCACCGACGACCGGGTCACTGACTTCGACCGACTGTTCTGGTCGCCGGAAGAACTCCTCGCGAAGTGATCCGGCTGCTGCTGGAGACCGCCACCGACGTCTGCTCGGTTGCCGTGGCCCGCGACGGCGAGGTCGTGGCCGCCGTAGAGGCCGCCGAGCCCCACCTGCACGCCAGTCACCTGACCACCTTCATCGCTGAGGTCCTGGACCGCGGCGGGTATTCCTTGGCGGAAGTTGACGAGGTGGTGCTCAGCGACGGCCCCGGCAGCTATACGAGTCTGCGCGTCGGAGCCGCCACTGTCAAGGGGCTATGCCTGGCCCTGCCGGAAATGGCCTTCGCTACGGTAGCGACCCTCGAGGCGCTGGCCCGCGCAGCGCCCGACGGACCGGAGGACTGGATCCTGGCCACCCTCAACTCCCGCCGCGGGGAGGTGTACG
>JBGTHX010000423.1:0-7299 GCA_041746055.1 Lewinella sp.
AGGAGGGCGAAGAGGAGGAGGAAATGGGTTTTCATGGTAGTCAATTTGCTCTACAAACGGACGGGGATCGGGGATAGACGCAAAGGATAGGTTAAGGAGATGGTTAGGGTTTGGTTAAGTAGGTGGGTTGCTGGTTGCGGGTTGCGGGTTGCGGGTTAGCGGAAGTCATCGGATGCGGCGAGGAACGAAGCCTCATCCGATGCCTGGAGCGGGAATTTGTAGCAGGTAGCGTGTAGCCTGTAGGCGTGCGGGGCGTGGCGGCTTCGGCAATCACCTACTTTGGTGTCAAAATTCTACATTCTACCCCCTACATGCTACACGCTACTTGCTGGCAAGGCGTAAGTCATCCGATGCGGCGGAGGTACGGAGCCACATCTGATGCCTGGAGCGGATCGGGTGTCGAGCGGTACATTTATCGATCCAGCCAATCACCAGACGATGCAAGCCAAGAAGATCAAAGCAGGCGTAATTCAGGCCACGCCGGCCCTGTTTGACAGGGAGGGGACGGTCGAGATCGTGCTGTCGTGGATCGCGAAGGGGAGGGAAGCGGGTTGCGAACTGCTGCTGTTTCCCGAATCCTTTATTCCCTGTTATCCGCGGGGGCTGACCTACGAGGCTACCGTGGGCAAGCGGACCGCCCGGAGCCGGGAGGAGTGGCTCGACTACTGGACCCAGAGCGTGGAGGTACCTTCCGAAGCGGTCGACCGGATCGGGCAGGTCGTACGGGAGTCCGGGATGTTCGTAGCGCTGGGCGTGACGGAACGGGAGGCGGTGGGGGGATCACTGTACTGCACGTTGCTGTACTTCGGCCCCGACGGTACCCTGATCGGGAAGCACCGGAAACTGAAGCCCACCGGACTCGAACGCTACCTCTGGGCGGAGAGTGACGGAAGCGGGCTGGTCACCTATGATACCCCCCTCGGCAGGATCGGCGGGCTCATCTGCTGGGAGAACTATATGCCCCTGGCGCGAATGGCGATGTACCGGCGGGGCGTGGAGATTTACCTGGCTCCGACCGCCGATGCACGCGAGAGCTGGCAAAGCACCATGCAGCACGTGGCGTTGGAGGGTCGTTGCTTCGTGCTGGCGGCCAACCAGTTCGTGCGCAGGTCGGATTACCCCGAGCGCTACCGGGAGCAACTGGCGGCCGAGCCGGAGATCATGAGCGCCGGGGGGAGCGTGATCCTGTCTCCGATGGGGGAGGTCCTCGCCGGACCGCTCTGGAACGCGGAAGGGCTGCTGACGGCGGAACTGGACTTCTCGTTGCTGGCGAAGAGCAAGCTCGACTTCGACGTGGTGGGCCACTACAGCCGTCAGGACGTCTTTCTCCTGGAAGTGATGGGGCAACCCGACATCCTCACGATCAAGTAGCCGCCATAAAACGCGTACTCATCATCGGTTGCTGCGGCGCGGGTAAATCCACCTTCGCACGCCGGATGGGTACAAAGCGAACCGGTCCGGTGGCACAAAACGGTCACGGAGCTGGCGGCCCGGGACAGCTGGATCACGAAACGGATCCTCCGCTACTACGGACGGGAGCGACCCGATATGCCGGCGGGCTGCCGGGAACGGTTCGACCTGGATTTCTATCACTACCTAGCCACCTTTAACCTGATCCGCCGCCCGCGTTTGCTGGCGCTACTGGCCGGCTGCGCCGACCGGAAGGACCCCCAAAATGTCATCGCGGTGGGAACCCGGATGCACTGACGCGGGTACAGTACCCTAAACAGCAGCGATGGAAAAACCAGTAGCCATCATTACCGGCGCCGGACAGGGCATCGGCCGCGCCACCGCCCTTTACCTGGCGGGCCGGCAGTACCGCGTGGCCCTCTTCGAGACCGACGCCGAGGCAGGAAAGGAAGCCGCGGCCGAAGCGGAACGGGTGGGTGAAGCCCTGTTCGTATCCGTCGACGTGTCCGATGAGGATTCCGTGAAGGCCGGCATCAGGGAGGTCGTGGACCACTGGGGGCGCATCGACTGCCTGCTTAACAACGCGGGATTTATGATCCGCAAACCCCTGGAGAAACTTACGCTGAAGGAGTGGAACCGCGTCATCGGCATCAACCTCACCGGAGCCTTCCTGTGCGCCAAGTACGCGGCTCCGCACCTGCGCGCCCGCCGTGGAAGCGTCGTGAATATGTCCTCGACCCGCCGCAAGATGTCGGAACCCGATACCGAGGCTTACGCTGCCTCCAAGGGGGGCCTGTTCGCCCTTACCCACGCGCTGGCAATGAGTCTGGGGCCGGAGATCCGGGTGAACAGCATCAGTCCGGGCTGGATCGACGTCACCCCCTGGCAAAAGGAGAGCAACCGCGAGCCGGCCGACTTGAGCGAGGCCGACCACGAGCAGCACCCCGTCGGACGGGTGGGTACTACCCAGGACATCGTCACGATGGTAGAGTACCTGTTTTCGGAGCGGAGCGGTTTCATCACCGGACAGGATTTCGTGATCGACGGCGGCATGACGCGCAAGATGATCTACGTATAGCGCGCTAGGGTGGCCGCCCCTTACTTTCGCGGTATGCATTCGACCACGGCCCTCGATGATTACCCCGCCCTGCTCCGGGCATTCCGGGAGGCGGGGTACTCCTGCGCCTTCTTTCCGGAATGGGAGGGCAATGCCCGAACGTTGCTGCTGCGCCACGACGTGGATTTCGACGTGGCCGCGGCCCTGGAACTGGCACACCTCGAGCACGCGCAAGGGATGGTAGCGACCTATTTTTTTCTGCTATCCAGCGACAGCTACAATCCCTTCACCCGCGATAACCGCGAGCGGATCCGAGAGATCCGGGCACTCGGACACCGGGTATCCCTGCACTTCGATCCGGCGGGGTATGACGACTTCGAGGACGGCCTCCGCCAGGAGGCGGGCAGCTTCGAGCGGCAGTTGGGCGGTCCGGTAGAAATCATCTCCCTGCACCGGCCCGGCGCGCGGTTTCTCGCCTACGACGCGCCCATCGGGGGCATCCCCCATACGTATCAGACGCGCTACTTCCGCGACATCGCCTACTACTCCGATTCGGGGGGGAGCTTCCGGCACGGCCACCCGCTGGATTCGGGGGCCTTCCGGGAGGGGCGGTCGCTGCAGCTGCTCATTCACCCGGTGTGGTGGACGTATCCCGGGGATAGGCCGCAGGATATATTGAGGGCCCATTACGCAAGCAGGAAAGCCGAACTGAGGGCGCACTACGCCCGCCACTGCGCGCCATTCCAAGATATTGCCGATGAGCTCGACTAGTCCGATTGCCCTGTTCGGCTGCAAATCGACCACCCGCTTCCTGCTCGACGCGCTGCTGGACGGCGGGCAGCCGGTGCACCTGATCACTATCGGCCCGGAAAAGGGCAGTAAGCAGGAAGTGGCTGATTATGCGGACCTGCAGGCCTACGGGCGGGGGCGCGGGGTGCCGGTGTACGTGGCGCAGAAGTACAGCCTGCAGTCGCCCACGGACGAAGCCTTCTTCCGGGATAGACCCTTCGAGCTGGGCTTCGTGGTGGGGTGGCAGCGGCTCATTCCGGCGGCTATCCTCGGCACCTTCGCCACGGGGGTGTTCGGCATGCACGGCAGTGCCATGGACCTGCCCCTGGGCCGCGGCCGTTCGCCGATGAACTGGTCCATCCTCGAGGGCCGCGACGTCTTCTACACCAACCTCTTCCGCTACGATCCCGGCGCCGACGACGGCGACGTGCTGGACACCTACAAGTTCCAAATCACGGTCCACGACACCGGTGAAACGATGCACTTCAAGAATACCCTGGCCATGAAGTGCCTGATCGAACGGAACCTGGCGCGGCTCCGCGACGGCACGTTCACCCTCTCCCCGCAGCGCCCACTCACCCCTACCTATTACCCCCGCCGCTACCCTGCCGACAGCCTCATCGACTGGTCTGCCGACATCGTGACCCTCGAACGCTTCATCCGCGCGGTAGCCCCGCCCTTCAACGGGGCCTATACTTACCTCAAGGACCGAAAAGTGATCATCACCCGGGCGGTGCCCTTTGACGTCCGGGACTTCGGACTCACCGCTTCCGCGCCGGGGGAGGTGGTCACGGTATTTCCTAACGGCAAGTTCCTGGTCTACTGCTACGGCGGCCTGCTGCTGGTACACGAATACGAAACGGAGGTCTGGCCGTCCGCCGGCGACTGCTTTACTACGGGACCGGAAACCCTGCGGCACTTCCCCCGCAATACCGAGGGCTTTCACGATCTGCCGGCCAACGACACCTGACGAGATAGGCGTCGGCCACCCACGGTGGTAAATGCCATCAATCTTCACTGGGTGTGAGTCGTCCTGCGGCTATCGCGGACGGGGCTTCCCCACGGATATGCAGGCCGCGGCGGCGAGATCTTCAACCCGGTCTTGGGGGCTTCGGGACTTTTCTACCACAGATTCCATGGATAAGGGCGAAGCCCGGTCCGCGGTAAACCTTACCGCTGCAAAACGGACCGAAGTCCCACCCCTCCCGGTATACCCAACCGATTCACATACCTTGCCCCCATGAAAAAGCCCACCAAAGCCAAGCTACAGGCCCGCGCCACGGACCGCGTCGCCTTCGCCAAGGACATCCGGGAGCGATACCTCAATTGGGAATTGGACCCCACGCGTACGCCCTCCGGACTGGGCTATATTATCCACGAGGGGGGGGAAGGAGTAGAACCCAAGCCCGGTCAGCGGGTAGAGGTACACTACGTCGGAATGCTGGAGAACCGGGCCGGCGCATTCGAAGAGTCCTTCAGCAATCCCCGGGGAATTCGATTTGTCATGGGGGCCGGAGAGGTGATGCCCGGGTGGGACGAAGGCATTGCCCTACTGCGCTGGGGGGACGAGGCCACCCTTTTCATACCCTCTACATTGGGGTACGGCCCTAAGGGGCGGGGGAAGGCTATCCCGCCGAACAGCGACCTGATCTTTTACGTGGAAATCGTGTCGGTGGGTTGATCGGTGGCCCGTTCATACTCAGCATAGATACCCCGTCCGACCGAGACCCCGTAAGACCGGTATTTCCGATATTCTCCCCCATATTCTCCATCCGTGCCTCGCAAGATATTTCTGACCGCCGCTTCTCTATTCCTGCTCTGGCAGTCTTTGAAGCTCGTCGGACAGCTGGACCGCGGTACTGCTGCTGATCGGAAATTGGTGGCTGGCCGTGCTGACCCAGGCCATCAACCTCATTGGAAACCTGTACCCCATCCTATTGCAGCGCCACCACCGAATACGGGTGGCGGCCTTGTCGCGGACTTTTGGCCGGGGTGAAACGGTTCTCTGAAGCGATGTGGTACCGCTCCGTCCTTTTCGCTTCACTGACCGTTCTATTGGCACGCTGTGCCGCCCCCGCGGCCGTCTACGATGAACCCTACGAAAGTCCACTGGCGGAGTACCGTTACAGCTGCAAACCCCTCGACTCGCTGACCGTGGCGGCCGTACTCCCGGAACTGGAAGCACGATTCGGGCGCAACCTGAAAGCGGACGCCTACCGCGACAAGATCCTCGCCGCGCTTTCCTTTTATCCCGCCCTGCGCGAGAAACGGATCCGGCTCGTGCGCCGGCGGTTACGGACCTCCATGGCCGCCCGACCGCGACTCTTCAGCGGGGGTCGCCGGCGCCGGGGCTATACCATTTACGCAGACGACGTAAGCGTCAAGCCCGCCGACTTCAGGAACTCCTCCTACTCCGCCCAGGTGGGCTGCTTCATTCACGAACTCGGACACATCTCCTACTACACCGAGCGCACCAATACCCAGCTGGCCGGCGACGGGATTGCCTATGTGACCAATCAGTCATTTAAGAATCGCTACGAGCGAGCGGCCGACAGTCTAGCCATCCGCAACGGAGGCGGGTACTACGTATACCTCTATCGCACGTTTACCTTCGAAGAGGCAAACCTCCCGGCGGAATACCTCGCCTTCAAAAGGCGCAATTACACGGATAACCTGCAATTACTCGGCAAACACATCACCTACCTGCGCGAGAACAGCGTGGAAAAATGCATTGGTTTTTGAGCGCGACTATTGTACCTCCACGCCCCCGGTCTGGGTAAGCAGAAAGGTAGAAAAAGCACCGAAGGTGCCCAGCAATCCCGCGCCAAGCAATAGCTCGGACCATATGGAGCCCCCGCCGCCCACCAAATGGACGTATACGCCGCCCAGGATCAGCAGGGCGGAGATGAGGAGGAGGCTTAGGTTAAAAAGTTTCATACTAGTGGAAAGGGGTAGGGTGTTGAAAAACTACTCACTATACTAACAGTACGACTTACCGATAAGGTCCGGATTTAAGCATTTTTCCCTATTTTTATTTGGTCTTTCGTAGCAAATCCGAAAATTGGTTTTTCCTACCCCCCTCTTCTGGGTTTACCCACCCTAACCCATTTTCTTTTGGGACGCCGTGACGAGGTGATTTATACACATAGGGGGGTGGGCGGAAGCAGGTCGGATTGAGCAAATCCCGAACGGGATTGCTCGATTTTTTTGGGCCTCCCAATCGCACGACACGCCGGTATGCACCAGGCTCATTACCTTGTATCCCGACACTAATACGATTTACCCTCCCCGACATGCGTTATCCCTCCGTTCCCGCGCTGAGCTGCTGTTTCGTACTCGGCGCGCCGCTGCTGCCTTCCCTGGCACCCGCGCTCCGCGCCCAGACGGATACGGTCCGGATTCCCGGCACCGAGGTGACCTTCACCATGGCCCCCGTGGACGGCGGGACCCTCAAGCTGAGCGGCGGGGAGTCCATCAAGCTTTCCCCCTTCTCGATCTCTACCCACGAAGTCACCCACGACGCCTACCGCATCTTTCAGGAGCGGGAAAACGATACCCCCCTGGCCGCCACAGAGGGCTGGGACGCCGACGGCGTGAGCCGCCCCTCCCCACCCTACCTCGACTTCACCTACGGCATGGGCACCCGCGGCGGCTACCCCGAAGTAAATACCACCCAGCAGGCCGCCCTGCGCTACTGCGAGTGGCTGTATGACAAGACCGGCCGCTTCTTCCGCCTCCCCACCGAGGCCGAATGGGAATACGCCTGCCTCGCGGGCGAGGAACCCGATCCCGCCGACCTCGAGGACCTGGCCTGGCTCTACGAGAACGGTGAGGAAACCTACCACCCCACCGGCGGGAAAAAACCCAACGCCTGGGGCCTCTACGACATGATCGGCAACGTCAGCGAGTGGACCCTCGATGAATACTACGACGACTACCCCGACCGGCTCGGCGACGGTCAGGACCCCTGGATGCGCCCCGACGGCAAACACTCCCGCACCGTCAAGGGCGGCTCCTACGATACCGAAGCCGCCGACGCCGGT
>JBGTHX010000424.1:0-17250 GCA_041746055.1 Lewinella sp.
TGCTGTTCGACTCCCTGCTTATGGACGTGAACATCGGCGCCCGTACTGACGCCGATATGCTCGAAGCCCGGCGCTTACTCCTGGAAGCACAGCTGGAGGCAATTGAACGCCGACAGCGCGAACTAAGTAAGGATCAACCCACCGCAGACCGCAGCGACACGGATGCCCGGATCGGACGGATCATCGGCCGGCTTAAGGAGGAGGGTACCCTGGGCGACAGCCCCATCCGGCACCTTCGCATTGACCGCGGAGCCCTCGAAGTAAATGGCAATAACCTGGGAGCCGAGGCCTACGGGCGGTTTAACGAACTCTGGAAGGAGGAAACCGGCAAGGACTTCAGCCGCGGCGTCACCATCGATATGGATATGAACGAGTAGAAGGTGAGCGGCTATCGTAGCGAGCCCGCCTCCGGACCGGCCTCCACCGCTTCACTGACCACTCCTCGCCTGAGGTAAGCCAGAAAGCGCTTCAGCGCGGCTCGCTTACCCGCGTCAAGCGCGTAGTCGATGTGGTGGGTGAAGTACTCCTCCAGGCTGAAGTCGGGGTGGGGGGAGGGCAGCAGGAGCTGCAACTGCGGGAGATGGTCCAGCCCCTCCCGGAGAGCTGCATTGAATCCCGCGATGAACTCCTTCGACAACTCCTTGGTCGTCACCCAGGCCGCAAAAACGAAAGGCAGTCCCGTGTGGTCCTTCCAGGCCGTGCCGAGGTCGTAGGTGTAGGCAAAGCGCTTGCTCAGCCCGATCGTACGGTCGCCGATAACCAGTCCGCCGGTGGTGCCGCCGATCCGGTCGATATAGCCGTCGCGGGCGTCGAGGAAAATAACGTCGTGCTGCCAGTATTCCTCCAGCAGCAGTCGGGCCAGCATAACCGAGGTCCGGCTGTGGTGGTCGAGGTACACGTGCGTCATCTCGTGCAGGGGCACCTCACCGTAAATGCATACCGTGGCTACCTCTCCGTCTGCTCCGATGCAGTAATCGCTGATGATCTTGTAGTGCGGCAGCTCCGGCAACACGGCCACAGGCACGAGGGCGATGTCGGCCTCTCCCGCTACCAGTTGTCGGGCACATTCACTGGGGATCGCCAGGTTCATGTCCAGTTGCTCGCTGATCGGGCTGCGCAGCAGCCCGTACAACAGCGGCTTGGTGTTGAGGTAACTAACGGCTACGAGTCGGTGCTTTTCGGCTACCATCGTTCGGCGTTTGGTGCATCTGGCAGGTGGGCCCTGTCATTCTGCAGGATGAAATCAAACCTGCCGTCGGGCCGCTGCTCGGCGACCCATAGCCCGAGGTTGTTGTGCCGCAGCTCGTTCATGCGCTCGAGGGGGCGGCCCATCATCAGCGTTACCAGTCCGCACATCGCGCGCCCGTGGCTGCAGATCAGGATCTTATGCTCGGGCCGCTCCCGGAGGTGGTCGATAAAGCGTTCCAGCCGCTCTCCCATTTCGCGGGCACTCTCACCGCCGCCGATGCGCTCGTCGAGCTTACCCTCTCCCCAGCCGTTCTTCACCGTCTGGTACTCGGCGATGCTCTCCGGAGTCCCCTTTTTACCCTCGTGGCTGCCCCAGCTCATTTCGTTGATGGTCTCGTGCTTTTCCCACGGCAGTCCGCCGTCGATGAAGTGAGATAGCGTTTCCCACGTGCGTTTCAGGCCACTGGTGATCACCAGGTCAAAGGGCTCTTCGCCGTATTGCGAGTGGAAGTGCCCTGCCTGCAGCCTTCCGGTTTCGTTTAGGCTGGCGTCTACTCCGCTGCCCTGGACGATGCCCTGGAGGTTGTAGTCGGTTTCTCCGTGACGGACGAGGTAGATGGTCTTCATAGAAGCTAAAATTTGAAATCTAAAATTTTAAATTTCAAACCACCGGCAATGCCGTGTACCCCCGGTATAGCTGGTCATCCGAGAATTTCACGTCCGTAAAGTCCTGCACCACGCCGTACAGCGTATCCCGCTCGATGGGTTGGCGGCCGACGGCCCGGATCATCTTCACCAGGTCTTCGCTGCTCAGCGCGGGGTGCTTCTCCTCGGCGCCGGCCATGCTGTAGATGCGGGTGGTATCGTCGATGGTGCCGTCGAGGTCGTCTACCCCGAAGGCCAGGCTCAACTGGGCGGTAGTGCGGCCGATCATCGGCCAGTAGGCCTTGACGTGGTCGAAATTGTCCAGGTAGATGCGGCTGATGGCATAATTCCGCAGGTCCTCCACCGTAGTGCTCTCGGGCAGGTGGCTGAGCTCGTTGTTCTCGTTGCGAAACTTTAGCGGGATGAAGGTCTGGAAGCCGCCGGTCTTGTCCTGCAGGTTCCGCAGTTGTTCCAGGTGGTCCACCCGGTGGCGGTATTCCTCGATGTGGCCGTACAGCATGGTGGCATTGGACCGCATGCCCAGTTCGTGCCAGATCTCGTGGATCCGCAGCCACTGTTCGCCAGTACACTTGCCACCCGCGATCTGGTCGCGGATTTCTGGGGCGAATATCTCCGCACCGCCGCCGGGCATGCTCTCCAGACCGGCCTCCTTCATCAGGCGCATGCCTTCCTCGTAGCTGACCTTTGCCTTCTTGAAGATGTAGTGGTACTCCACCGGAGTGAGTGCCTTTACGTGCAGGCCGGGCCGGTGGGCCTTGATCCGCCGGAACAGTTCGGTATAGAAGGGCACGTCGTACTGCGGCAGTACCCCACCCACGATGTGGACCTCGGTGACGGGCTGTCCGTCGTACTTCTTGACGATATCGAGAATATCTTCCAGGCTGTATTCCCAGCCGTCCTCCCGCTTTTTGATGCGGCGGCTGTAGCTGCAGAAGCTGCAGGTATACAGACAGACGTTGGTGGGCTCCACGTGAAAGTTCCGGTTGAAATAGGTGCGGTCACCGTGCTTCCGCTCGCGTACGTGGTTGGCCAGGGCCCCCAAATAGCCGAGCGGAGCCTCTTCGTAGAGCATCAGTCCCTCCACCGGGGTGATCCGTTCTCCGACGCTCACCTTTTGGGCGGCGGCGCGCAGGTGCGGGGCAAGTCGGGGATCGCGGAAGATGGTGGCCAGGGAAGGAGCGTTCATATGCAGACACTTGGGGTGTTCGCAGTACAACACCCACCTCAACTTTCAGTTTTTTCTGAAAGCTGCTTTCTCCGATTATCTGACTTCCAGCAACTCCCACGTCACCCGCCCGGCTTCGCTGGTCCAGTCTGCGCCGTAGCGTACTTCCAGGCGGTCTCCGGGGCTGATGTCCGATCGTCTGAGTTGCCGGGACTGGTACCGCAGGGGCAAGAGCGTTCCGTCATTGAGTCGTACCAGCAAGAGGTCGCGACGTACCTCCACGGCTTCTCCGCCGGTCCAGCGCGGATGAGCTACTTCCCGGATCACCGCCGTAGCTGCGTCAGCGGCCGGATGCTTGGCCGCCAGGGGCCGGGCCCGGCGCTGTAGGAGATGCAGGTCGGAATAGTGTGACTCGGCTTCCCCGGAGGACGCGGCCAGCCGGCGCAGTACCTCGCATTCCTCCGCCAGGGGGTCCACCAGCAGGTCGGTCAGGCGGCGGCGATCGCCATCGCTGGATACGGTGAGGTGGAGTTCATCCTGAATACGGCCGTTGTAGGCCATGGCCACGTCGTCCGTGCACTTGCCAGCCTGGAGGCGCGGATACACGATCTCCGTCCCGGACAGGCAGTCGCACACCTCGCCGGCCAGTTCTTGTAGAAGGGACTGCGCGGCCAGGGGAGTGAAAAACAAAAAGGCGACCAGCGGGGCGAGGTGCTTCATCGGCAGGTGGAATGGCGGAAAGGAAATATACGAACCGCACGGGCTTCCCGGCTCGCCTTCCCGGAAACTTTCCCGTCGGTAACTTGCCGTATGCAATCCTACTGGCCCGTCCTCCTGCTGCTATTCCATTTCGGCTGTGCCGGAGGCGGAGCTGCCCCCAGTGGCTCCCCGGTGGTTCCCCGGCCCAATATTCTCTTCCTCCTCACCGACGATCAGGGTATCGGCGATCTCTCCCTTCAAGGCAACGACAGCATCCGCACCCCCAACCTGGACCGGCTGATGCAGCAAGGCATACGATTCGACCGGTTCTACGTCAGTCCGGTGTGCGCCCCGACGCGGGCCAGCTTCCTCAGCGGGCTCTACGCTCCCCGTACCGGAGCCATCTACGTCACCCGTCGCCACGAGACTATGACGGATTCCATCGTGACCCTTCCCGAGCACCTGCGCGCCGCCGGCTACCGGACCGGCCTGTACGGCAAGTGGCACAACGGTGCCACCTTTCCTTACCACCCCGGCGGACAGGGCTTCGACCAGTTCCTTGGGTTTACCCTCGGGCACTTTAACGATTACTTCTCGGGAGTACTGCATGACGAGGAAGACCGCCCGGTTCCCTTCACCGGTGACCTGACGGAGATCCTCACCGACTCGGCCCGGCAATTCATGCTGGAGAGCCCGGAACCCTTCTTCTGCATGATCGCTTACCAGGCTCCCCATACCCCGGTGCAGGTAGCCGACCGGTACTGGGACGTGGTGCAGGAGCGGGGGCTGACGGAATTCAACACGGGGGTCTACGCCATGACCGAATCCGTCGACGACCACGTCGGCCGCCTCCTGGACACACTGCGGCAGGCGGGAAAACTGGATAACACCATCGTAGTCTACGCCTCCGATAACGGACCTAACGGCGACCGGTTCCGGCTCGGACTCCGGGGCACCAAGGGCTGGGTAGATGAGGGTGGCGTGCGGGTACCCTTCGTTATCTCGCTACCGGGCGGCGACGTCCGCAACGGGCGGACCGTCACTGAGCCGGCCGCCCACATCGACCTCCTGCCTACCTTGCTAGACCTGGCTGGACTACCCCCGGCCGCGGGACTGGACGGCGTCAGTTTAGTGCCTTTGCTGAGCGGACACAGCCTGCCGCATCGCTTTGTCTACGCCTTCGGGCAGGGAATGACGTATACCGGCTACCCCGGCAGTATGCGCGACCACCGCTACCTCTACGTGGCCCGCGACAGCAGCGCAGAAGAATTGTACGACCTGGACAGCGATCCGGGGCAGCAGCGGGATATATCCGCCACGGACAAGGAGCGCCTCGTGGCCCTGAGGGACAACTATCGCGCCTTCGCGCGGGAGGTCGCCCGCCCCGACCGGGTAGCCCCCCCGATCCAGCTGGAGGCCGGTCCGGGTACCATACGCCTGCTGGCCCACGAGGGCGAGCCGCTGGGCGGCACCCAGTTTAGCGATCCCAACGGGTGGGCCAACGACTACTTCGTGGAGGTGGGTGCCGGGGGCGCTTACTGGCCGGTCCGGGTGGCGGAACCGCAGCGGTATGCGGTGACCCTGCGCTACGGACTGGCGGCCGGGGCTCCGGCCAGTGTCCGTATCGTCGTAGATGGTCGTGCGCTGGTGGAGTATGAGGTCCCCTTAGCAGAAGCGGCGACACTCCCCGTGCACGACCGCGTTGCTCGTAAGGAGGTGTACCCGCACGACTGGGCTGAGATCGAGCTTGGCACCGTGGAACTGCCTGCGGGGACGTATCGGCTGGGCCTGTCGGCGGATTCCGGAGGGGGGCTTTGGGTAAAGGAGGTAAGACTACGACGGCTGGACGCTAACGCAGAATGACCACCTTGCCTAATCCGTTGCGGAAATACTGGTCGGTTCCGTTGTCACGTTTCTCGAGGCCGGCACCGTCCGCATCGGAGGTGATGACCCGGTACAGGTAGACGCCGTTGGCAAGCAGGTCACCGTACTCATCGGTACCGTCCCAGGCAAAATCGGTCTGGTGGGTGCCGATTGCCACGCTTTCCAGCGCCAGTAGGTCAATATCGCGTACCACCCGTCCGGAGACGGTCATGATCTGGATGCGGAAGACGTCCGGCGGAGCACTGCCCGTGAGGGTGTAGACAAAGCGTGTCTGCGAGGTGAAGGGGTTGGGGTAGGTAAGCACGTTGGTGATCAACTGCTGGTTCACCACTTCGAAGGTCTGCTCGTAGTTGAGGGAGCCCGCCAGATTATTGGCGCGATCGTTGCCCTGTACCGTGAGGGTGTAGATACCATCCTGCATCAGTTCGGGGCGGAAGTACAATTCGGCCCGATTTTCCCCGTCGGGGGTGGCAGGGATGAACTCCACACGGTCATCGGAGAGGGGGATCGTCTGGGAGGTGCCGTCGGGAGAGGCGAGCCTCAGGTAGAGACCGGAGGAGTCGTCAAGCCGGCGGTAGGGGTTCTCATCGCGCAGCTGGACCAGGATCTCGGGCCGGGCGGAAATGAGTTCGCCATCGCGGATCGTACGGCCGTCGTAATAGACCTTCAGGTCCGGGGCTACATAGTCGAGGCCGACGCCGAGCTCGGTGTTCATCAGGTTGTTAAAGAGCACATCTTCGGGTTGGTCGCGGTCGGGGTTGAGGCGGAGTTGCAGGCGGAGGGTAGAGTTCGCTTCCTCGGTGGGGAGGTTAAAGGTGATCTTATCACTACTGCGCCCGGCAAGCGGAGCCTGCCGCTTTCTCAAGGTGGTGAGCTGGTTTCTGGCGTCCAGAATATTGAGTTCCACCAGGAGGCTGTCCATGGGGGTGGGGGTCAGGTTCTCGTAGCCGATTTCGACGGTGGCCTCCTGCCCCTGGTCGAGCCGCTCCGGCAGGGAGAGCGCTACGGTGGGGCTGATGGCGGCGTCACCGGGGCGGGTGTAGTCGAAGTAGATCTTTTGAATGGTGGCTACGCTGCGGTCGGTTTCATCAAACAGCGCGAAGGTCGGCTGCAGATAGGGGTACGTCGTTGCGTCGTAGCCGGTCAAATCGAATCGGAAGCGTGGTTGGTCCCGAATGGCCAGTGGTTGCTGGAGCAAAATTTCTTCCTCTCCGCCGGCCTTTATCCCTATGAGTTGGAAATAGCAGCTATCTGCCGGACCGATGTCCGATTGGTCTACTGTGACGTCCAGACCACGCCATTCGAGCGCAGGGCCGACCCTTGGGGTAGTGAAATTACCTTCTTTCCAGTTTTCGTAGAGCGGGGCTAACAAATAAGTTTGCGCGTCCTGGTGCTCCGCAATGGCCTCCCCGATCGGACCAAATCCTTTCTGGTAAACGAAAGTGTAGGGAACAGATCCGAGGCTTTCAAGTAGACGCACCTGTTCGGCCCCCTGTTCCTCCAGTACTCCGTAGATAGTACGATTCACCGCGGCCGAGTCAGCAAGCCAACCCTCATTGTGGTACTCCAGATCGGTTCCACGCTGGATACTATAAACAATTACATAATTACCTTCCTGTACGTAATCGTCCAAAAATCGTATCATGCCCTGACGACCGGCGTCAGTACGGGTGTTAAAAATCCAGGGGCTCGTTCTGCCGGGAACAGAGTTGAAGTCGCCATCGGTCGTATTGGGATACCACTTACTATTGTTGATGCTATCGACGATCAGCACCTGGACTCCGGTGGTGAGCTTCCAGGGGTGGGGTGAATTGAGGCGGGTACCGTTTACGACCAGCTTGGGCATCTCCCGACTCTGGTATACGGCGTTGAAAACTTCGAAGTCAGTGGCGGTGCGGTTAAAGTTCCAATTAGATTCGAATGAATCAAGTCTGATATTCTTGATCTGCCCATCCACAAACTGCCCGGGATCCTGAATGGCAAAATCCACCGCTTCGGGGGCCTGGTCCTTCAGGAAGGTGAAGCTGCTTGCACTCCACAGGTAGCCGGTAGTGCCATTGCTGCTGCTGTCCGGACTGATGCGCCAGTAGTAGGTGGTGCTGTCGGAGAAATTGACCGCTGGAGTGTAGCGAAGTACACCACCGGGTGCGCTAAACACTTCATCTACCAGCGGGGTGGCAAAATTTTTCCGGGTGGCTACCTGGATGCGGTATTCCCGCTCCGGGGCCAGGGGATCCGATGACCCGGCGATCAGTTCAACTCCCGGCCCGACTACTGCGTACTCGGGTGGGAAGGCCGTTTTAGCCGAATTCGCGACTACAGTGAACGGTGCACCGGGGGTGCCCCCGATGACCAGTTCGTTGTTCTGCTCCGCGGCCGGGGCAGGAAACTCCGTGACCTTGTCATCCGGGTCGATCGTGATCAGGAGCCGGTTCAGGCCTACGGCCTCGAAACCCACGCTGGGTAGGTCAAAGCTGAGCTGATCCTCATAGTACGGAAGGAAGATCCGGCGATCGGCCAGCGGGCGCACCTCTCCGGTAGGTAGCTGCTGCCGGAAGCGCAGGGTGACGGAGTCCGGTAAGCCCTCCGCGCGGGTGCCGAGATTCTTTACCGTCAGGTCGATCTTCAGGGTAGTGTCCTGGGCCGGTACCACCGAAGGATCAAAAGCGACCGATGTGGGATCGATCACCAGGTCCGGGCCGGGGCGTGGGTGGAAGCGGAAGGCCGGGTCACCGCTGAGGGAAAACTGTTCCAGAAGGATACCCAGGGTGAAATTACTGGTGGGGGCGAAGTCAGCGATGGCCGCCCGGAGCGCATCCCCGATTCCCTCACCGTACTGATCGTTCCCCAGGTGCTTGAATACGCTGCGGCCGTAGGTGCCGAGCGCGCTGATGTACCCCAGCCCCTTAGAGGCAGCGTAAGTGATGGCGCCACCGTCCGGAAGGAGTAAAAATCGCTCGCTGATGCTGCGCGCCTCCGTAAAGGCATCCCCGCTGTAGCAGCCGAGACTCATCATGAAGGGGTAGCGGTTCAGGTTTTCGTAGTTCTCGGGATTATCGATGTTGAAGTCGAATCCCTGGCTGCTGGAGTGGCCGAAGAAGGTAATGATGGACGTGCCCGCATTGATCCGGTCGAAGATCTGATTCTGCCGCGCATCCTCAATGGGGTCGGAACTGGTCCGGAATACGCTGGTGACGTGGCCCCCGAATTTGCTGTTTTCGAAGATCCGCTCCATGGTCCCGAGGTTGTATTGGATGGTAGCCTGCTCGCTGGCACTCTGGCCCCCGCCGAGGAAAAGGGCCTGCTTCATCCAGTCCAGGTCTTCTATGGTCTGCCCCGCAAGCGTCACCTGCCGCTCCACCGCCTGGAGTTTACCGGCATAGAGGGCTACCTCATCCGGATTTATGACGGAAAGCCTTCCGGTCGAGAGTTGCGGCAGAATACTGCCAATCGGCGCCGACAGCAGGTTGTCCGATGCGGGCAGTCCGAAGCTCGGAATGAAGAAGGTCGGCCACGCGGCGGCCAGCCCTTGCGCCGTGCGCATACTGGTGTATTCCCGGCCCTTGCCGACCAGGAAGAGATACTGCAGGTCGGAGGAGGCCCGCATCGCGGCACCCAGGTAGTTGCGGATAGACTGGGGGTGGCGGCGCAGGCCATACCCAAAGGCATCGTACAGGTCTTCCACGTAGACCAGGTGCACCCGGTGGCTGCCTCCGGTCGCTGATTGGCGGTAGGAGGCCAGCGCGTCGAGCCCCGCTCCGGCCAGCCGGCGGCTGCTTACGATGAGGTAATCCGTACCGGCCGGTGGCACCAGGTCATCCAAAGTCACCGCTGCGGTAGCCGCCGGAGCGAGGAACTCACGGGCAGCGACGAAATCCCGGCGTGATGCCGCCGCGGGTAACGCGAAACCGGTGGAGCCGGCACCGTATACCCGTCCATTGGTCAGATCGTATAGGCGCGTGCCGGCCGGAGGCGGGCTAGTGAAGTTAAGGGCCACCTCTCCGCCCCCCGGAAGGTAAAAGGGCAATTGCGGTCCGTCCAGCACCGCCCGGGCGGGATAGTTCACGCTCACGAAGGCCAGGTTAGCCTTATCCTGGGCACCGGACAGGCCCTCCAGTTTGAGGGCAACCTTGGTTCCGGTACTCGAAAAAGCGTATTCCCGCTGGTTTACGCTCCAATCTTCGGAAGTGAATTCCTCCTGGTCCACTCCGTCGATGCTGATCCGCTGCCGGTGCTCGTCACCGAAAGCTAAGCCGAAGCGGACCGTGAGGGAAGCCGCTCCGGACAAACCGTTCGGGAGATTCACCGACGCCGTGCTGATGCGCGTGCCGTTACTCGACAGCAGGTCATTATTGTTGCGCGATCCGAAGCCTTCGGAGAGCTCGTAGTGGGAGAACATAACCGTAGATCCGGAGCTCCGCAGGTAAAATTTGGCGTGCTGGGCCGTGAAGAGCTGCTCCGCCGTACGGTAGAGGGTGGTGGTGGGGTTGGCCCCGCTTCCGGGCGTACCCGCTGTGATGCGCTCGTCCGCGGTGACCTCCGGAACGGTCGTCAGGTAATAGGCGGCGGTATCCGTGTAGAGTCCGTACCGGGTGTTGAGGAGCTCGGAGGAGCCTCCGGCGAACATAAGGGTATCCAGTTCCGTGCCCGCCCGTTCGCCGTGGAAGACTACTCCCCCGGCACTCAGGTCGAGCGGGACGGGGCGCCCCATATGGAAGAGTCGAAAGCGTTGCCCTTCGCCCTCGCTCTCGGGTAGCCCCGCGGCTGAGAGGGTAGCGGGGTCTACCCGGTACATCCCGTCCGCTGCCACCTCTACGCGCAGGTAGTTCTTCCCCGGAACGAACCACTCATTACCGAAGAGCGTGTCGCCCGCGACGGGGATCTGTCCGGAAAGGAAGGACGTGAGAAACAGCAGGGAAAAAAACAGGGTAGCGGTACGCTGCATGGCAGGAATTCTGGCCGGTGACACACCGAGGCGGGATGGGGCGAAGTGAAACTTTAAAGGTAACGTCGTTTCACCGCCGGCAAATACAGGCCGGACCGGGAAATTGTCCGACTCCGGACCTGCCGGACCTCATTCCGCCCTACCGGGCCCGTCAGTTTGCCACCAGAACCCGCGCTGCGGTGTCGTGGTAGCGGACGTAGTAGCTGCCGGCGGGCAGTTGTGGGGGCATACGCAGCTGACCGTTCTCACTCACCGGCAGGGTAGCGAATACCTGTCCTCCGGCCCCGAAAAGGGTAGCGGTTCCGAACCCACCATCCGGTACCGGCAGATGAATAGACTCCCCGCCGCGTACGGGGTTGGGCCATATCCCGGATCCATCCCGGCCGGCCGGCCACTCAACGGATACCAGGTCGAAAACCTGCTGGCTCCGGTCGAAGTCTACCTCCTCCAGGCGGTAATAATGGAGGCCCGGAGCGGGATTCCGGTGCAGGTACAGGTACTCGGACCGCTCCTCGGTGGTGCCAGCGGCATTCACTCGGGCAAGTTTTCGGTAGTGTACGCCATCGCTGGAATGCCATATGCGGAAGTGAGAGGCATCCCTTTCGCGCAGGGTCACCCAATCCAGGAGGACTCCGTCACGGGCGGGACTGGCGCTCCAGCTTACCAATTCGACTGGTAGCGTGCTGCCTGCATCACCCAGGGTACAGCCACTAATGGAGGGCCCCAACAGGTTGACTAGATTGAGGTTGATATCCACGCAGGCAAGTAGCTTTAGCCCGAACAGGCGGTCATTCAGTAGCCCCAACTGGTTCGGTCCGGTGATCCGGTCCAGAAGGTTCCCGGAACCGGCGGCCACTATGTCGATATTGATAGTGCTGCCGGCCATAACAAAGGAGGTGCCGGCGGAAACGAGGGTGGAGGCAAGGAAAACGGGAAGGGTGCCACTTCCTACGTTCACCGTAACGCCACGGAGGTCGCTGAACTGAAACAGTTCGATACGGCCGAGTCCGGGGCTCAGATCGAGGGTACAGACGGAGCTCGGGTAGTAGCAGGCCGGCGAATAGACGACTGCACCCAAGACGGTCGTCACGGTGCAGTCGCAGTTGCTGTTCGCCCGGGCCGTAGAGGGCAGGAGAACCGTCAGGAAGAGGAGTATAATAGCATAGAGGTTGTTCATAACTAGGATTGTGTGTTCATAGTGAGAAATAGGTAGCCGGGGAAAAAGCCGGGGAGCTCTCGCAAACTCCCCGGCACTAGGGCCTAACTCAGAAACATCGGGGCTTAGGGAGCCCCTGCGCATTAGACTGCGCTCCCGTAATCAGTTGAAGGGATATGGAAAAGGATTTTCATAGTGTACCTATCCGGCAGTGTATAAAGCAGTGTGGCCGGGAAGGGGGTGTTGTTCATAGCAAGCATCATGTAGCCAGGCAACCCAAAAGGGCGCGGGCGGCCGGTTAAAAGCCGGGGAGCCGTTCGCTGGCTCCCCGGTAATAAGGCCTAACTCAGAAACATCGGGGCATAAGGGTGCCCCTGCGCACTATCATGCGCTCCCGTAATCACTCAAAATTCAGGGGGATAGGTGTTATATGTTCATGGTATCTCTCGGGCCTCAGGAAGCTGTTGTATAAACCCGGAGGGCAAGCCGAAAACGACCGGTCCGGTATGGGTTATAAAGCGATTCCGAATGAGCCCGTAAAATTTCACCATTTAAAAGCTGTGAAATCGGTAAAGAATTAAATGGAGGTAACTCGTTAGTTGCCATTATTTACGAAAGCAATGTCCCGTATGGATTCGTCTTTTCCAATTTATATACTGCTAGTGATACATTCCGCAAAATATTGCACACATAGAAATATAATAATACCATTTTATATTAATTCATTAAACATTTTAAGCATATGTTAGAGACTAACAAATAATCAGTTGCCAAAATGTAATTTAAAGTGTATATACAATCAATGTGGTGCATCTTAATTTACCGCCTATCAGAACCGCTGAAAAAATTTATTCATTTTTCTGAATCCGACCTGTTTTTTTCCGTTTCTCCCCACATACGCGCAGGTTGGTAAAACGATTTATTCGACGGGAGGGGCCGCTCATGCCGAAGGCATTTGCCATGAATCCGACCCGAGAAGACGTCGGATTACGGTCGGGGTTTCGGATATTTGCCACCCTATGACGAAATTCCTTGCTTCCGGACTTGCTTTGTATGTGTTGGCGCTGCTCTCCTGCGGCCCCGATTCACCGGACAGTCCGACACCGGCCCCGGTAGGGGCCGATCTGAGTACCGGACTGCTCGGTACCTGGGAAACCGTGGAGTTTGACGTGGACTACCGGACGTATATGGGAGGTGACACGGCCTACGCCGAGCACATCCGCGAGGCGGAGTGGGGCCGGAAATACGGGGTTCATCCCCCCAGTACTGAATTTATGGCGGATGGCAAGTTGCGCAGAACCCACCGCCTGCGTACCGGACAGATCGCCAACGTCACGAATGGTATCTGGAAGGCCCAGGGCGACAGCCTGTTTGTCATTGAGCCCAATATCACCTATACCTACTTTCCGGCGCTGCAGGGCGATCGCCTGGAGCTCACCGGTACCGTGGACCAAGATCAGGATGGACAGCGGGACGACGATTTCCGGGCCGTGTACCGCCTGGTGGGTCGGACCAGGTAAAAAAAAGCACCCCAACCCGGGGGTTGAGGTGCTGTATCGGTTTTCTTATTGGCGGTCGACCCGGAAGGGTGCCGGCCGCTCAAATCCGGAAACCGTGTAATTGAGGGTCTCTCAGGTTATGCAACCGATAAACATTAGCGTCTTATGCAGGGCCCTCGGTTTAACCGTATGCAGCACATATGTCATTTCCAATCTGTCTGGATTCCTTACTACGCAAAAAGCGTTCCAGCCCGGGGGCTGGAACGCGAAAGACTAAACACATGTTAGAACGGTAGTTATGTCTGGTTGTCCGATTCCGCCGCGCAAATCACTCCCTACCTGCCTGGTAGGGGCGGGTGCTCGGTGGGGACTATTCTAATGAGGTGCGGTGTGTTGTTCGGGAAAGACACCGGCAGGCAATATTGCCTGCCGGGTGTTGAAATAGTGTGTGTACTCAAAACAGCAAAATAAAAACCCAATACGTCAATAGTAAAAAACCCTGTTGTGTTTCTTAAATCCGTTCATAGTGTTTAAAACCGTGTTGTGTTGTTCATAAAAAAGTTCATAGTGTTATGTAGCCAAAATCAAAGAAAAGGATGCAATGAGCCAAAAACAGGAAGGGTGATACCGTATAAAACCCTTGCGGGAGTTATACCACATCACCAAACAGCATACGATATTGTAGCGGGGGAGCTCAATGCAGATGTGTTGTTCAGTGTGTCTTAAAACGTGCCGGAGCTGACTAATCTCAGCGGGAGGCGAATACTAAAAATACAATAGTAGATTAAGTCGCAGATCACGTGGCTATCAAAGCGTGCGATCCGATCATAATACAAAAGTACGGCGGCGAAGTTCGGCCAACGACGTTTTTAGAGCCGTATTTTTCCTTAATAGCCGTATTTAACGAAATGTGTATCACAAGCTCAGTTTTAGATTGAGTTCGTTCAGTTGCTCCCCGTCGATGCGCGCGGGTGCGTCGATCATGACGTCACGCCCCTGGTTGTTCTTGGGGAAGGCGATGAAGTCACGGATCGAGCTTTGGCCGTTCATCACGGCGCAGAGGCGGTCAAACCCAAAGGCGATGCCGGCGTGGGGGGGTGCCCCGTACTCGAAGGCCCCCATCAGGAAGCCAAACTGCTCTTCGGCCTGCTCGGGGGTAAAGCCCAGTAGCTGAAAATTCTTTTCCTGCAGGGCACGGTCGTAGATTCTCACCGATCCACCACCGATCTCGGCGCCGTTGATGACCAGGTCATAGGCATCCGCCCGCAGCGACTTCATGGTCTCGTGGTCACCGGTCAGCATCCGCTCCACTTCCTCGCGCTTCGGGCTCGTAAAGGGGTGGTGCATGGCATGGAAGCGGTTGTGCTCTTCATCCCATTCCAGCAGCGGGAAATCCACTACCCACAGGGGCTTGAAGGTATCCCGGGGTACCATTCCGTATTCCTGGGCCACGTGCAGTCGTAGGTTACCCAGTTGGGTTCGGGTCTTTTCATCGTTGCCCGACAGTACCAGGAGCAGGTCACCCGCCCCGGCACCTGCGGCCTCCGCCCAGGCGTGCAGCGCTTCCTGGTCGAAGAATTTGTCTACGCTTGACTTGAAGGTCCCGTCGGCGTTGCATTTGACGTATATAAGGCCTTTCGCCCCGATCTGTGGGCGCTTGACCCAGTCCGTGAGGGCATCGAGCTGCTTCCGGCTCAGTTCCGCCTGCCCGGGTACGCGGATCGCGACCACCAACTCCGCCTCGTCGAAGACCTGGAACCCGCGCCCCTGCGCCACGTCGTTGAGTTCCACCAGTTCCATGCCGAAGCGCAGATCGGGCTTGTCGGATCCGTAGCGCCGGATCGCTTCGTCGTACTGCATGCGTGGGAAGGTTCCGAGGTCGACGCCCTTTACTTCCCGGAACACGTGGCGCGTGAGCCCTTCGAAAGTGTTGAGTATCTCCTCCTGGGTCACGAAGGCCATCTCGCAGTCGATCTGGGTAAACTCGGGCTGGCGGTCGGCGCGCAGGTCCTCGTCGCGGAAGCACTTCACGATCTGGAAGTAGCGGTCGTAGCCGGCCACCATCAGCAATTGCTTAAAGGTCTGGGGGCTCTGGGGTAGTGCGTAAAATTGCCCTTCGTTGAGGCGGCTGGGTACCACGAAGTCGCGGGCGCCCTCCGGCGTACTCTTTATAAGGTTAGGGGTTTCGACCTCGATGAAGCCCTGTCCGCCCAGGTAGGCCCGCACCGCCAGGGCCAGCTGGCTGCGAAACATCAGGTTGCGCTGCAGGGGGCCGCGGCGCAGGTCTAGGTAGCGGTAGCGCATGCGCAGGTCGTCGCCGCCGTCGCTTTCGTCTTCGATGGTGAAGGGCGGCACCTTGGATTTATTCAGCACGGTGAACTCGGTGGCCAGGATCTCGATCTCGCCCGTGGGCCGGTTGGGATTTTTATTGGTGCGCTCGCGCACCTGGCCGGTCACCTGGATCACCCACTCGCGGCCCAGCTTGCGGGCCCGCTCGGTGAGGGCAACATCGTCGTCGCTGTCGAACACCACCTGGGTGATGCCGTAGCGGTCGCGCAGGTCCACGAAGGTGAGCCCGCCAAAATCACGTCCGGCCTGCACCCATCCGCTAAGGGTAACGTCGGTGCCGGTATCGGAAAGGCGGAGCTCGCCGCAGTTGTGGGTGCGAAACATGGATTTTCAGTTTAGGGCGGCAAAGGTAAAGGCTGGGGGGCAGAGGAAGGCTTCCCGACCATGTGCACGGAAAACCAAAGGTGTTAAAGTAACATACATGTTGAAACTGTATGTTGGTGTTCCCCGTATATTTGCACCAACGGTTCTCTCCGGCTTTTGCCGCGCTTCCGTTATTCCTGAGGCTAATTGGAATAACCCGCTTAGAGAGGCAGCCTGATTTTTGTTTTTACTTGTTAGAACGTAGACACTCATGAATAGACTTTTACCCCTGGGTAGCACTATCGTGCTGCTTGGCCTACTCTCGCATTCCCTTACCGCACAATTACTCGGAGGCGGATTACTCGGCTCCCTTGACCCCTGCTCCTCCGACGTTTACTCCCCCGTACCAGATAATGCCGTCCGCGACGGCTGGCGCGAGTACGCCGAAATCGTTCCCCTTGCCGGTATGACGGGCGGTGAATTCGGCCACAGCGTGCGGATCCACGGCAACTACGCAGTAGTAGGCGCTCCCCAACAGACCATCAACGGTACGTCCAGTGGCGCCGCGTACGTGTACCGTCGCACACAAGATGGCTGGTCACTGCAGGCTACTCTCACCCCTACCAACGAGGCCGGCAAATACGCCAACGACAGGTTCGGAAAAAGCGTAGCCATCCTTGGCTCCACCATTATTGTAGGTGCCCCCGGGGACGAGGACGCCAATTCCCACGCCAATGCCGGTGCCGTTTACGTATTCGAGCGCACGGGTACGAGCTGGACGCAATCGGCGAGGTTCCACCCCGCTCAGCGTACCAAGAATGACGAATTCGGATTTAGCGTGTCGCTGAATTCGGCGGGTGCTTGGGTCGGTGCATTGACCAAGGAAACCGGTGATAAAAGCTCGGGTTCCGCCTACTTCTTCGCCCGGAGCGGTAACAGCTGGACCGAAGGGCCTAGACTGCTTCCCCAGCAGGCGCACCTGAGCGGTTCGTTCGGCTATAGCATTGCCGCCAACGCCACGAACACCCGGGTAATCATCGGTGCCCCAACCGAAGACATCAATGGTGTCCCGGAAGTGGGGATGACCTACGTTTATGCTAAAGGCACCACTGGTTGGTACCTGGAAATATATGGCTACGGGTATAACACCGCACCCTACGACCACTTCGGGGAAAGCCTCTCTTACGATGGTACCACACTGGCGGTAAGCGCCCCGGGGACAACCGGAACCGATAATGCCGGCGGCAAGGTATATCTAGTGCTCTGTCAAGTTAGATTATTAACGTTGCGATGCGTACCTTCGACCGAAAATGAATAAGCGGTTTCGAGTAGAGTTGACGGATGCGGAGCGTGAGTTCCTGACCGAACAATTAGCTCAGGGGAAGTTTCGCGCCAC
>JBGTHX010000425.1:0-3920 GCA_041746055.1 Lewinella sp.
GGTCTGAGGGTTCCGCTAAAACAAGCCCAAAGTACTGGGGCTCCTTTGTAATGGATGGACATATCTCCGGGTGCTGAGCAAGGCAGTCGTAGAGGAAGGTGGTACCTGATTTCATGGCACCAATTAACATGACGGGCTGTATGTGGTCGAAAGTCCAGGCCAAGTCAACTAGTCGTCTACTCTCACCTGGAACAGGCTGTCGGTAAACAGCCCTTCTCCGTCCTGAAAGTGACGGACGAAGTCAAAGCCCGCCGCATCGGCTATTCCCTCGATCTCCCGCAGGCTGTACTTCTGACTGATTTCTACCCGGATCGGCTGCCAGGCCCGGAAGTGGAAGGTCCGGTCAACGGCCTTAATCCGCACCCGCTGGGGCTCGACGGGTACCAGGAAGCTGCGGGCCGCCCCAATCGCTGGATCGTAGGTCTCCCAGTGCCGCCAGCAACTCAGGTCGAAATCGCCCTGTAGTTCCCGGTTGATACGACGCAGCAAATTGAGGTTGAACTCCGCCGTAAGGCCGGCGGCGTCATTGTAGGCAGAGAGTATCCGGGCGGGATCCTTCTTCAGGTCGAAGCCGGTGAGGAGCAGGTCTCCGGACCCAAGAAACGACCCGATGTGCCGGAGCATACCTACCGCCTCGCCCGGGGCGAAGTTGCCGATGTTGGCACCCGGGAAGAGAATGAGTCGCCGGCGCCCGCCGGAGGACCGCCCCAGCCGGTCGAGCGCCTCGAAGTAGTCGGCGTGCAGGGGCTCGAAATCCAGCTTCGGCCAGCGCAGTTTGATCAGGTCCCGTACCTCGGCCAGGGCCGTGGCACTCAGGTCCACCGGCCGGTAGGAAAAATGCGCTCCCGCCGCCAGAAACCGCTCGATCAGCAGCTGCGTCTTGCTGCCGTCTCCGGCACCGAGTTCGATCAGGTCGAAGGTGGCCGGGCCGATGGTCTGTAGCAGGGGCACGGCGCAGTTCCGAAAGATGTCGGCCTCAGCATTCGTCAGATAGTAGTCCGGTGACTTCATGATCTGGCGGAAGAGTTCAGTGCCGCGGGCATCATAAAACCACTTGCTGGCCAGTTCGGGTTGGTCTTTGGCAAGGCCTTCCAGGACATCCCGGGCAAAGAGGTCCCGGTCGGTGGGAAGCGAGGTGGTAGATCTGGGAGAGGAGGTCATGGTTCAGATGTCTTGGGCTAGGCGAATACCGGTGAACTGCCACCGCTTATCGGTCGAAAAGAAATTTCGGTAGGTTGGCCGGATATGGCTCAGGGGCGTGGCGCAGCTCCCGCCGCGCAGAACCATTTGATTGACCATAAATTTACCGTTGTATTCCCCGAGCGCCCCTTCCGGTCGGGGGTAGCGGGGATAGGGCAGGTAGGCGGAGTTGGTCCACTCCCAGGCGTGACCGAGGAACTGCCGGTCCGCGCCGTCAACGGCCGTGGCGGGGTGGTGGACCTTTCGGTCGGACCAGTTCCCGTCCTGGGGAACGTGCGGTTCCAGCTGCCGGCAAGCCACTTCCCACTCGGACTCAGTCGGTAGACGGGCCTTTGCCCAGCGGGCGTAGGCATCCGCTTCAAACCAGCTGACATGGGTTACGGGTAGTGCGGGGTCAACCGGACCCAATCCCCCACTCAGGGTATAATGCTGCCACTCCTTGCCGTCCGGATACCAGTAAAGCGGGGCCTTTACCTCCAGTTCTCTTGCCCACGCGATGCCCTCCATCTGCCAGAGCTCGAATCGCGCATAACCGTCGTCCCGCATGAATTCCAGATACTCTCCATTCGTCACCTGGCGGGAACCGATTTGGAATTCCTCCAGCAGGACCTCATGGAGACTGAGTTCGTTGTCCCAGCAGAAGCCGCCGCCCCGGTGACCGATAGGGTAGCGGTCGCCGGGAACGGTAATAAAGCGGTGGGGTGGGGCGGGGCGGGGTAGCGCGAGGGATTCGCGGTAAACCGGATACAGGGGGTTGTGGCCCAGAATGTACTTGATATCCGTCAGCAGCAGCTCCTGATGCTGCTGTTCGTGGTGTAGGCCCAGCTCGGTAAGCGACTGTACCATCTCGTTTCCGCGCTCCAGCAGCCTCAGAAGGGCATCGTCCACGTAGCGGCGGTAGGCGAGGATCGTTGACAAGGTGGGCCGGGACATATTGCCCCGCTGGCTGCGGAGAACGCGCGGCCCCTGACTCTCGTAGTAGCTGTTAAAGAACCAGTTGAGCCGCTCGTCGAAGCAGCGGTACGCCGGGTCGTGGGGCGCCAGGATAAAATTTTCGAAGAACCAGGTCGAGTGGCCGAGATGCCACTTGGGGGGACTGACATCCGGGTGGGGCTGTATCGTGTAGTCCTCCGGCTCGAGGGGAGCACACAAGGCTACGGACTGTTTCCTTACGCTGACGTAATGGGTGGAAATGTCGGTTGCGTAGGGGGCGGAAACGGTCACAGGCTCGAGTTTATATGGCTTCTACCTTAACTCCTTTCCAGAAAGCGACATACCCCCTTATATGTTCGGCGCGGGTATAGGGCTCGGGGTAGTACCATGCGGCGTCCGGATTGCGCTTCCCATCCACCTCCAGGTGGTAGTACCGGCAATCCCCCTTCCACCCGCAAAACGACGTAGTGGGGCTGTCGGCAAGAAACTGTCGGTCGACGCTGTCGGCGGGGAAATAGTGGTTACCCTCCACCACCTGGGTGTCCTTACTCTCGGCCAGTATCCGCCCGTTCCAGCTTGCCTGCATCATAATCGTTCCGTGTGGGGTGGTATAACCCGGTGTCCCGGTTAGGGGTTGGGCCGGGGGGAGCTTATCTTGCCCGGATGCAGCAGCCCGCTCTGATTCTTATGGTCAAAAACCCCGTGGCGGGAAAGACCAAGACCCGTCTCGCCGCCGAGGTCGGAGATGCCAAGGCCCTCGAAATGTATGCGGTGCTTACGCGGCACACCGGCGACCAGGTACTGGGCCTGGATCAGGTCACCCGCTACCTGCACTATTCGGAATTCGTGGACACCGCGGACGACTGGCCGAACCGGGACTTCATCAAGCTGGTACAGGTTGGCGCGGGCCTGGGGGAGCGTATGGCGGCCGCCTTCGATCACGCCTTCGTGCGGGACCACGACCGGGTGGTTATCATCGGCAGCGACTGTCCGGGCTTGACCACGGATGTCCTGCGGCAGGCCTTCGCGGCGCTCGAGGATCACGCGTTGGTAGTGGGCCCGGCGACCGACGGGGGGTACTACCTATTGGGAATGCGGCATCCGCATCCCACGCTCTTCGCGGACATGGAATGGAGTACCGAGCACGTACTGGAAGACACCCTGGCGCGGGCGCGGGTGCGGGGGCTTTCCGTGGCGCGGCTGCCCGTGTTGTCTGACGTGGATTACCTAGCCGACTGGCAGGCGTACGGCTGGCCGATACCCTAGAGGCGGTTGCTCCGGGCACGGAGGCAGTGGTCGGCCAGCACCAGGGCGGCCATGGCATCTACGATGGGCACGGCGCGGGGCAGCACACAGGGATCGTGGCGGCCCTTGCCGGTCACGGTCACGGATTCTCCGGCTTCGTTGACGCTTTCCTGGTCGGATATGATCGTGGCCACCGGTTTGAAGGCGGCGCGGAAGTAAATGTCTTCCCCGTTGGAGATGCCGCCCTGGATTCCGCCGCTGCGGTTGGTCCGGGTCCGCGTCCGGCCGGCCTCGTCGGTGTAGAAGGCATCATTATGCTGGCTGCCGCGCAGCGTCACTCCGGCAAAGCCGCTGCCGTACTCAAATCCCTTGCAGGCATTGATGCTCAGGATGGCCTTGCCGAGATCTGCGTGTAACTTATCGAATACCGGCTCTCCCCAGCCGGCCGGAACGCCGGAGATGACGCACTTGACCACGCCGCCGATGGTGTCGCCGTCCTTTCTGACGGTGAGGATCTTCTCTTCCATCCGGGCGGCAGCTGC
>JBGTHX010000426.1:0-7124 GCA_041746055.1 Lewinella sp.
CTTCACCGCCTACTTCTTCAACCGCAGTGCCTTTGCCGCCCTCCGCTGGGCCGGCCTGAAACGTCCCGCCGCCCGCTACGCGGCCCTGGGCGTCGCCAACCTGCTGCAGGCCACCATCGAGACCATGGACGGCTTCTCCTCCCACTGGGGCTTCAGCGTGGGGGACATGGGCGCCAACCTCGCGGGCAGCCTGGTCTTCACCGTACAGGACGCGGTCTGGCACGAACAACGCATCCTGATGAAGGTGTCCAACGACTTCCGCCCCATCCCCGACGTGCCGGTGGGCAAGGACGGCACGGGTAACCTCGGCTACGTGGTGCGCGAGCGCTTCGGCGACAACCTCTTCGAGCGGTACCTGAAGGATTACAACGCCCAGACCATCTGGCTGTCCGTGAACCCCGCCTCCTTCACTGGGGGCCGCGGCCTTCCCCAGTGGCTGAACGTGGCGGTGGGCTACGGAGTGGAGGATGTGTACGGGGCCTACTTCAACACCTGGCGCGAGGACGGCGTGGGCTACGGCTACCGCAATGCCGACCGCCGCCGGCAGCTCTTCCTCAGTCCCGATCTCTACCTCAGCCGCATCCCCACCCGCAAGCGCTGGGTGCGGCTCGCGCTCGGCATCCTGGACTTCGTGAAGGTGCCCGCCCCCGCCCTGGAGTACAGCCGCGGCGACTTCACCTTCCACTGGCTCATGTAGCCCAAATCCGTATTTTGCCGGCATGGCGAAATTGCGCAGGAACCATACCCCGCAGCGGGGCGGGGCGGCTTCGGCCGGCACTATCCTGAAAGTAGGCCTGTTCGCGGCCATCCTCTTCGCCCTCGTGTGGGCCTTCCGGCAGTGGAGCGGGGCGGCGGGTCCGCAGGTGCCCGGGCCTTCCGAATACGCCGGCGAAGCCTGGATCCTCCCCCGGGGCGGACGGGGGGAGATCGTGGACCACGGCGGTTTCGTGCTGTCCTACTACGAAGACTGGGAGCAGGCCGAGTGGGTAGCCTACGTCCTCAGCCGCGAACACCTGGAGCAGGAATGGGGCCGGCGCGACGATAATTTCCGCTCCGATCCCCTCGTCTCCACCGGGTCGGCCACCCCCTTCGACTACCGCGGCAGCGGCTACGACCGCGGCCACCTGGCCCCCTTTGCCGATTTCGCCTGGAACGATACCCTGGCCGATGCTACCTTCTATATGTCGAACGTAAGCCCCCAGGCCCGGCAGTTCAACCAGGGGGTGTGGCGGGAGCTGGAGGAACTGGTCCGCGACTGGGCGCGGGAAGCTGAGCGGCTCTACGTCGTGAGCGGCCCGGTGACCACGGAGGACCCTAGGGGTTACATCGGCCGCGACAACCGCGTGGCCATCCCCGCCGCCTACTACAAGGTGCTGCTCGACCTGGAGGAGCCACAGCGCAAGGGGATCGCCTTCCTCATCCCGAACGAAGTAAGCTTCCGCCCGCTGCCGGACTACGTCGTGAGCATTGATTTGGTGGAGGCGGTGACGGGGCTCGACTTCTTCGCGGAACTCATGCCCGCTGATCTGGAAAATGAGCTGGAAGCCACCTCCAACCCGGACTTATGGCGCTTCAGCAAGCAGAAACACGACCGCCGCGTCGATCAATGGAATAACGTAAAATAAGTCAGCATGGAACAGGCCGCAGCCTTTCGCGAGAGCATTGAAAAAGGGTACACCTTTGAGGGCGCGTCCTTCGTGCTGGGTGGCGCCATGCTCGGCGACGAGGCCCAGACCGGCACCCTAGTGCGCCTTCCCCTGGGCACCCTCAACCGCCACGGCCTCATCGCCGGGGCCACGGGTACGGGAAAGACCAAGACCCTGCAGATCATCGCCGAGCAGCTGAGCCGGGAGGGCGTGCCGAGCGTACTGATGGACATCAAGGGCGACCTCAGCGGCATCGCCGTACCCGCCGCCGGCCACCCCAAGATCGACGAGCGGCACGCGGCCATCGGTATCCCCTTCGAAGCCGGCGGCAGCCCGGTGGAGTTGCTCAGCCTGAGCGAGGAACCCGGCGCCCGCCTGCGGGCCACGGTCCTGGAATTCGGGCCGGTGCTCTTCTCGAAGATGCTTAACCTGAACGAGACGCAGTCGGGCATCATCGCCGTAGCCTTCAAGTACGCGGAAGATAGCGCCCTCCCCCTCCTGGACCTTAAGGACCTTCGCAAGGTGCTGCTCTACCTCACCAACGAAGGGAAGGGGGAAGCCGAAAAGAACTACGGCCGCATCTCTACCGCATCGGTCGGGGCCATCCTGCGCCGGGTAGTGGAACTGGAGGGACAGGGCGCCGAGCGCTTCTTCGGGGAATTGAGCTTCGACGTCAATGACCTGACCCGCGTGGACGACCGCGGCCGGGGCGTGGTCTCCATCGTACGGCTGACCGACATGCAGGACCGGCCCAAGCTCTTCTCCACCTTCATGCTGCAGCTCCTGGCGGAGATCTACGCCACCTTCCCGGAGGAGGGCGACCTCGACCGGCCGAAGCTGATGGTGTTCATCGACGAGGCCCACCTGGTCTTCGAGGAGGCTACCGAGGCGCTGCTCGATCAGCTGGAGGCCATCATCAAGCTCATCCGCTCGAAGGGGGTAGGACTCATCTTCGTGACCCAGAACCCGGCCGACATCCCCGCCGACGTTCTGGGGCAGCTCGGCCTCAAGGTGCAACACGCCCTGCGCGCCTTCACGGCCCGCGACCGCAAGGCCATCAAGCTGGCCAGCGAAAATTACCCCTTGAGCGACTACTACGACATCGACCAGACGCTCACCGAGCTGGGCACCGGCGAGGCCTTCGTCACCGCCCTCGACCGGAAGGGGCGCCCTACCCCGCTCGTCCGCACCCTGCTTCGTGCCCCCGAGAGCCGCATGGACATTCTGACCGACGCCGAGATCCGGCAAATCGTGGCCGATTCCCCCCTCGCCCGGAAGTACAACCAGACCGTCGACCGCGAGAGCGCCTACGAGATCCTGGAGAAGAAGATCGCCCAGGCTTCCACGGAGGAACACGCCGAAGCGATGCGGGAGCAACGGGAAAAGGCCGCGAAAACGACCACCGGCGCCCAGCGCCGCGGCCGGGCGGAGAAGTCGATGCTGGAGGAGATCATGTCCAGCACCCTCACCCGGCAGGTGGGCCGCACGGTGGCCCGGGAGCTCACCCGGGGCCTGCTGGGCGTCTTCGGCATCAAGCGGCGGCGATAAAATGTTGGTACATATATGGGTACGTATATACTAGGTATCCGGCGAATGAGGTTGGATTAATTTGATATCCTTAACCGCTCTCGCGGACACCTACCTACCCGGCTCTCATGAAACTTATCCACCTGATCCTAGCAGCCAGTTGCTGTGCCTCACCTTCCCTTGTTGCCCAGGACGCCATGGTTGGCCAAGCACCTTTCGGACCAAACGGTAGCAACGAGCTACCATTCGGCGCGTTTCCAGGCGGGGGATCGGCCCGTCAACTCGTCATCCTGACTAGCAACGCCGCCAGTAAGCGCAGCTTCAACCTCGTGACCACTACCGCTTCGGGCCGGACGTCGGTCGGGCCGTCCGGGTGCGCTGCCAACACAGATATTTTTACTCGCGATGGGGAGCAGATCGTGGGACAAATTGGGTGTTCCAATTTCAAGTTTCAGGCGGGCGGGGTCAACAACACCTATTACGTATTCAAAACCCCGACGGCGGCCAATTCGGATACCTTCATTTTCTGGCGCCTCAGCGCGCCCATTCGTGCCGTTAATAATGTCACCAGCAATGTGAGCGGAGGAACGGTATCCTCGGGCAGCGCGGTGACCGTAACCGCTACCCTTGGAGCTGCGCAGCCTACCAATAATGGCCAGAATATGTACGTCTGGTACTCCCTGGATAACTTTACCTCCAGCAATCTGGTCAAGATGACCGACAACAACAACGGCACCTTTACGGGGACAATCCCCGCCCAAACAGGAGCGGCAACCGTCCAGTACAAATTAATCACTTCGGCCGCCAGCACCACCAATCCGACTCTGACACCGGCCAATGCATCCCTTCGGACCCTCACCTCGAATGATAACGGCGGAAGCAATTTCAGCTACGCCGTAGCCTCCCCGGCACTGCCCGTTACCTGGACCGAATGGAGCGGACGGCGTGAACCGGACGGGGTAGCCCTCAACTGGGCGACCGGCTCGGAAGCCGACAACGAGGCGTTCGACGTAGAGCGAAGCAGCGATTCAGGGGGCACCTGGACCCACGTAGCCTCGGTGCCCGGCCGCAATCTTGTCGGTGGATCCCGCTACGCTTACTCAGACCGGTCGGCACCGCGCCTCCCGCTGGTCTACCGGCTGCGGCAGCGCGACTTCGACGGGGCCTCCGCCTACTCCCCCCTGCTCCGGGTGAAGGCGGCCTACTTTGCCGGTGATAACCTGCAAGTCTGGCCGCAACCCGCTAACGGCGGCGTGCTCTGGCTGAATGGCGGCGGTCACGGAGGTCGCCTGGCGCACTTCTACGACGGGCGGGGCGTGCGCCGGCTCTCCGTACGGCTGACGGGGCGGGTACAGCGCGTGCAGGCGGACCGTTTGCCCGCGGGACTCTACTTCCTGAAACTGGAGGATAGCGATGCAGCGGGCAGAATAGTGGTGCTTAACTGACCGTAGAGGCCGCCAAGGTTAGCGGACAATCCGCCGGGATTAATATCGTTTAGGGATTAGACACCGGCCTATTGGCCTACCCGAGTTACACTTTCCTTCTCTCAAGAATTATTACCCCATGTTTCAGCTGTTAGCCGTATTCGGTCTTTTGACCGGATGCCCCGATGCGCCCGCTACGGTCCCCGTAGCCGACACCATCGCTCCCGTCCACACGGTTCACCTACTCCCTACGCTGTCCCTGGCGACCATTGAAGGCAACCCATGCCCCAATACGTTCTTACTCTCCGCCCTGCGAAAGCGCTCTACGGAGTCCGCATTCCGGATCGGTGATTCCGCCGTAAGATTCCCACAGCGGTTGGCCCGGCCGGTAATGGACGTACAACATGATGCCTACCCCATCCGCCTGGAGGGGCACGAGGCCGTGTGGGAAAACGACAAGGAAACCCACGAGCAGCGGTCTACCCGCTAGGGTGCTTACCGCCCTTTGTACTTCTTGACCGCTTCGGTAAGCCGGGGTAGCACCTCGAACAGGTCGCCCACGACTCCGTAGTCGGCGGCCTTGAAGAAGGGGGCTTCCGGATCGGAATTGATGACCACGATGGTCTTTGAGTTATTCACGCCCGCGAGGTGCTGAATCGCCCCGCTGATGCCGGCGGCGATGTAGAGGTTAGGACGGATCGCGACGCCGGTCTGTCCGACGTGCTCGTGGTGGGGGCGCCAGTCGCTGTCGGCCACCGGACGGCTGCAGGCGGTAGTGGCACCGAGGGCTTCGGCGAGGTCTTCCACCACGGCCCAGTTCTCGGGCCCCTTGAGTCCGCGACCTCCGCTCACGACGAGTTCCGCCTCGGGCAGCGGGGTGCGGCCGCTGGCCACCTGGTGCTTGACCACCTTCGTCTTGGGCGCGGCGACTTCCACGCTGAGGGATTCAACAGGAGCGTCGCCACCGGATTCGGTGACGGGGATGGAATTGCCCGCGAGGCTGATCACCTTCACGTCCGTCAGCAACTGCACGTCGGCGAAGGCTTTGCCCGAAAAGACGGGCTTGGTGACCGTAAAGTAGCCATCCTTCATCATCGGCACGGCATTCGCCCCGGCTACGGAGCCGGCTTCCAGGCGGGCGGCGAGGCGGCCGGTAATATTCTTGCCCGTGCTGTTGTGGGGCAATACGATCACGGTGGCGCCCAGTTGCTTGGCGGCGTCGGAGATGGCCGCCGTATATACCGCGGCATCGAAGGATTCCAGGTGGGGGCTGCTGATGCGGTGGACCTTCGCCGCACCGTATTTGCCAAGGTCCTCCGCGCCCGGGGTATCGCCCAGTACCAGCGCGTGGCATTCCGTACCGAGCACATCGGCGGTTTTCCTGCCGTACACGATCACTTCGTGGGCTACTTTTTTAAATTGTCCGTTGGTCGGTTCTACGTATACGAGTACCATAATTATATTACTTTTTTACTATTGATCATTCCAGTGAACGTAAAGCTACCGGAGCCCCGCAGGTACTGCCGTACCGTAAGACTACCGTACTACACTACTAAATAACCTTGGCTTCCTCGTGCAGCAGGCGCACCAGTTCGTCCATGTTATCGGGGGCGATGAGCTTCACGCTACCCTTTTCGGCGGGCTTGGAGTAGGAAGCGACGCGGGTGGTCTCGGGAAAATCGACGGCCGGGATCACGTTCAGGGGTTTGCGCTTGGCCATCATGATGCCGCGCATGTTGGGGATGCGCTGTTCGGCCATTCCCTTGGCGGCGCTGAGGGCGATCGGGGTCTGTACCTCGATGACTTCCTCGCCGCCCTCGATGTCGCGGGTGACGGTCGCCTGGGTACCGTCGACCTCGAGGGAGATAGCGTCGCCGATATAGGGCAGGTCGAGGAACTCGGCCACCATGGCGCCGACTTCCGAGCCGTTATAGGAGATGGTCTCCTTACCGAACAGGATGATGTCAAAATCATTCCCGCGGGCGTACTCGGCGATCTGCCGGGCGGTGTAAAGGCTGTCTTTCTCCTCGGTCACGTCGATCCGTACGGCGTCGTCGGCACCGATGGCCAGGCCCTTGCGAATGACCGGGTCGTTGTCGGCCGGTCCTACGTTCAGAATGGTCACGGTGCCCCCGGCGGCCTCCTGGAGCTCCAGGGCGCGCACCAGGGCATACCACTCGTCGTAGGGGTTCATGATGTACTGGACTCCGCTGGTGTCGATGTCGGTTCCGTCGGGAGTAAGCTGGATTTTGGTCGTGGTCTCCGGCGTCTTACTGACGCAGACTAGCAATTTCATATCGATCGTTTAAGCGCAAATATAATCGGGCCCGCCGCCAAAAGGTGCGAACAGCGAATTTTCGCTAGGCTAACGGGCCATACCTGGAATAGTTGACCTCAGGATACGTCTTGCACCCGCGTAAAATCCTCAGGGGTCCCCCCGCCGGTGCAAACCCACCACCGCACCCGCGACCCCGCCCCCCAGCAGCACGCCCGCCGCCGCATCCGTGATCCAGTGCTTGGCGGCCTT